>JANMGF010000115.1:0-3251 GCA_031374535.1 Polyangium sp. (in: bacteria) | reverse complement strand
CGCGGGTTCGAATCCCGTCCTCACCTCCAGAAACCGCCTGATTACCAGGAAAGCCCGGCACGGTACGAGAGGGCGTCGACCAGGGCCTCGACCATGGCGAGCTCGCTCGCACGGAGGCGCGGGGCTTTGCGGCCGAGCTCGATGGCCGCGATGAGACGGCCCGCGGAGAGGACGGGGACCATCCAAGCCGCCTCGCACGCGACGCCGAGATGCAGGAGCCGAGCCTGGAGCGCCTGACCGGCAGGGCCAGGGGCCGGCTCGGCGACGAGCGTGTTGCCCTCCGCAGCCGCGGCGAGCACGGGATCCACGAGGCTCGTGCGTTCGCCGAGCAGGTCCCGGCCGAACGGGCCATGCGCATAAAGGACGACCGCGCCGTCGGGCCGCACGACGTGCACGAGCCCGGCGTCGGCCCCCGTGCGGAGCACGGACGCGTTGAAGAGCAAGAGCAACGCGTCGTCGAGGTCCGCGGCGCCGGCGAGCACGTCCTGCGGGAGCACTTCGTCGGGAAAGATCGGCCGACCCGGCTGCGTGATGTCGTCGCCCCCACCCGGGATGGTCTCCGCGGGGCGAGGGTGGTAGGGCGGCGTCGGGGCCGCAGAGTCGATGGAGACCGTGGTGAGCTCCGAAAGAGGTCGCCACACGGTCCACGCCTCGTGCCGAACGTAGCTCTCCAGCGGTACCTTGCCCGCCTCGAGCCCCCGCGCGATGAGCTCGATGCCAACAGGACCCACGGCCGTCGCCCCATCGGACACGTACCATCGATCAACAGCGCCCCCACAGGGGCCGGCGGTATCCGTGAGCAGTTTGATGGATCGCATACGCCAAGATCCCCCAACGAGGAAAGGAATGTGACGGGCGGAATCTAGGCGCATGGCGCATTGTGTCAAGGATATGGCAATGGGGTGAACGGGAAAACGTACGCGAACACCATGAAGAATCGGGGAGATGGGGATGAAAGCGGGGAAGGCTTGCGGGGCACGGCACGGGCTGCCGCGTCAGGGACGGTGTACCTGGTGGGCGGAGGGCCGGGAGATCCGGGACTTCTGACCGAACGGGGGGCCGAGCTTCTGTCGAGCGCGGAGATCGTGCTTTACGACGAGCTCATTCATCCAGCGCTGCTCGATCGCGTGCGGGCCGATGCGGTCGTGATGTCCGTGGGAAAACGCGGCTCGGATCGCGCGTCGAAGCAGGCGAAACAGGAGGCGATCGAGGCGGAGCTCGTGCGGCTCGGGCGCGCAGGAAAAAGCGTGGTGCGGCTGAAGGGCGGCGATCCGTTTCTGTTCGGACGAGGTTCGGAGGAGGCGGAGGCGCTGGCGCGGGCAGGGGTGCCGTTCGAGGTCGTGCCGGGGGTGTGTTCGCCGCTCGGAGCGACGGCGTACGCGGGGTTTTCCCTGACGCACCGGGATCTCGCGTCGAGCGTGATGCTCGTGAGTGGGACGACGCGGTCGGGGACGGCCTACGACTGGGCGGAGCTCGCGAGCGTGAAGGGCACGATTTGCGTGCTCATGGGGATGCACAACCTCGAGGAGGTGGTGGCAGGGCTCGTGGGGCCGGGGCGGCGGGATCCGGCGACGCCGGCCGCGGTGATCCAGTGGGGGACGCGGGCCGAGCAGCGGGTCGTGACGGGGACGGTCGGCGACATCGCGGACAAGGCGCGCGTGGCAGGGCTCGGGAGCCCGGGGATCGTGCTCGTGGGTGCGGTGGCGGCGCCGCGGGAGGCGCTGCGCTGGTTCGATACGCGGCCGCTTTTTGGAAAACGGGTGCTCGTGCTCAGGCCGCGAGGGCAGGCGGCGGGCGTGGCGAAGCGGCTGCGGCAGCGGGGGGCCGAGCCTTTCGTGTGGCCGGCGATCGAGATCGGGCCGCCGCCGGATCCGTCGTTGGTTCTGGCGCTCGTGTCGGAGCTCGATGCCTGGGACGTGGTGGCGTTCACCAGCGAAAATGGCGTGGAGCGGCTCTTTGCGGCGCTCGCGTCGCAGGGGCTCGACGCGCGGGCGTTCGGGCGGGCGAAGGTCGCGGCGATCGGGACGGGGACGGCGGGGGCGCTGCTTTCGCGAGGGATTCGCGCGGACATCGTGCCGGCGGCGGATTTTCGCGGCGAGGGATTGGCGAAGGCGATCCTCGCGGACGAGGGGATCGGCAAACGTTTGTCGGAGCAGAAGAATGTGCGGGTGGTGATCCCGCGGGCGCTCGTGGCGCGGGAGGTCTTGCCGGAGACGCTTCGCGCGGCGGGGTGCGACGTGCGGGTCGTGCCGGTGTACGAGACGCAAAAGCCCGGGCCGGAGCGGCGCGCGGAGCTCGTGCAGAGGTTCTCGGAGCGGTCCATCGACGTGGTGCTTTTGTCGGCGACGAGCACGGTGGAGGGGCTCGTCGAGGCGCTCGGGGAAGAGGCGGGCGCGTTGCTAGAAGGCGTGACGGTCGCGAGTATCGGCGAGATCACGACGGCGAGCGCGCGGGCGCGGGGAATCGAGGTCTGCGTGACGGCGGAGACGAGCACGATGGAGGGGCTCGTGGAGGCCGTGGAATCGTATGTTGCGAAGGGAAAAGCCGTCGATTGACGGGCGGGCTCAGCCGAAGATGCTCTCGCGCGCGGCGCTCGCAATGGCGTTTGCCGCGGGATTTTTGATCTTTCGTTCGCCCGTGATCGCGTAAAATCGTTCCTTCACGGCATCGGTGCGGCCGAGGACACGTAATCCATACTGTTCCTTGACTTCCTTTTCGATGACCGAGGGAGCGACGACCACGCCGACGCCGGCCTGGCCGAAGACCTTCATGAGCGCGCTGTCGTCGAATTCGCCCACGATGTGCGGCCGGATCCGCTCGGCCTCGAACCATTGCTCGAGCGAGCGGCGGAGCGTCGTGCCTTCGGCCGGCAAGAGAAACGGCATGCCGTCGAGGCAGGCCGGGAAGGGTTTTTTCGTGTCGATGGGGATCGAAGCCGCGGCGAAGGCGGTGATCCCACACTCGCCGAGGAGATGGCTGTAGGCCTTGATCTTCATACCAGCGCCGAGCGGCGTGTCGGTGATCACCATGTCGAGGTTGTGCAGGGCGAGCTCCGCGAGAAGCTGCTCGGCCTTGTCCTCGCGACAGACCATTCGCACGGGCTCGGCCAGGCTGATCGCCGGCTGGAGCAAGCGGTGCGCGATGAGCTTGGGCAGGACGTCCGCGATGCCCACGACGAACCGAAGCGGCCTGCCCGTCGGCCGGCCCTTGATGGTGTCGAGCAGCTCACGGCCGAGGGAGAAAATATCGTC
>JANMGF010000099.1:0-8815 GCA_031374535.1 Polyangium sp. (in: bacteria) | reverse complement strand
CAAAAACAAACCAAATAACAATCTCAAAAAACAAAAACCACCAATTCATAACAATCATGAACACCAAAACAACCATCACCATACCCACACCCACCATCACCACAACGGCCAAGGCCACAATTTGCATCATGTTGTTCTCGAGCACCGAGAACGCCGGCCCTCGCACGAGCCCGCCCCAGATCCGGAAGAGGAGCCACGCCGAGATCGCCGCGGTGATCGAGGCGCTGTAGGTGATGCCGATCGTGAGCCCCGTGTAGAGGTTCGCCGCCGAGAGGACCGAGCCGATGACGCACCCGCAGACGACGGCGCGCACCGTGAATTGCGGCTCCGAAGGCCGACGAACCTGGGCATACCACAGCTCGTCCGTGACCCCGAGAGAGGCGTCCGGCGGCGCCTCGGTGGGTTCGTTCGTGACGTCTGCGGGCAGGCTCGACATGGGCGTATCGTCCCAGCGCGCGAGGGTCGAGGTCAATAGCCAGCGCGGATCCGTATGGCGAGACGTGTCGTCCATGCGTGCGCAACCCGAGCAACGAGCTGCGCAGCGGATTCAGGATCCGAGGTTTTACCGAGGACCCCTTCTCCCCCGTTACGCTCGCCCCTATCCTTGCGGGCTTCATGCCGGAAGGACATACGCTCCATCGCTTGGCGCTCGATCTCACCCGCGACCTCGTGGGCAATCCGTTACGCGCCTCGTCGCCGCAAGGGCGCTTCGAGGGAGCCCTGGCCCTCGATGGCGATACGCTGACGGCCGTGGAGGCGGTCGGCAAGCACCTGCTCCTCCACTTCACCCGCGGCGTCGTGCATGTGCACCTCGGCCTCTTTGGTCGCTTCCGTGGCCGCAAGAATCCGCCCCTCGAACCGAGGCCGACGGTACGCCTTCGGCTCGAGGGTGCGTCGCACACCTGGGACCTCGTCGGTCCGACGTGTTGCGAATCTCTGAACGCCGCGGCGCTCCTGAAGCTCCGCGAACGCCTCGGTGCGGACCCGCTCTCCGCCGTGGCGAGCCCGCAAGCGGCCTACGCGAAGCTGAAGAAGACGACCCGTCCGATCGGCGCCGTGCTTCTCGATCAACGTATCCTCTCCGGAATCGGAAATGTCTACCGTGCGGAGATCTTGTTCCTCCTCAAGATTCACCCCCAGCGCGCGGCCAAAACGCTGAGTCCCGGCGATTTCGAGCGGTTGTGGCAGCTCTCGCAGGAGCTCTTGACGCGGGGGGTGAAGGCCCGGCGCATCGTCACCACACCCCACGAGCCGGGCAAGCGACCACGCCGCTCCGAGACCTTGTATGTTTATCGTCGGCGCGAATGCCGCGTCTGCGCGGGGCCGATTCGGAGCTGGCTGCTCGCGTCGCGAACGATGTACGCTTGCGAGCGATGTCAGCGTTTGGAATCCACGGGATGAGCCGATGACCGAAGGCTTCGGAGGCGTTGGAATGCCTGCGTCGAACGTGAAGGGGAATTGGGGCGCCGCGCTCGCGAATTGCGCTTCCCCTTCCGGGCAGCGAGGTCTATGCCTCCGTCAGCCCGACAATCTTTACGGCGCATCTTTGCACGAATCGAACGAATGCTTTTGCCCCGTATCGCAGAGAAAACGCTGGTCGATGCAGCACCCGCTACAGGTGTCGCTGGCGTCACGCCTGAAGCAGTCGTTGTGGCAATTCATGGATGGCACGTTGCACTCTTTACGAAGCGTGTAGCCGCCATCGAGACCATCGGACCGCCCCTTGGGCTTTTCCCGTGAGTGGCACCCTGCGCCCAAGAGGAGGACGAGCCCCAGGGCTACGAACAGCGGACCAAGCGCCTTCATGGGACACTACTCCTTGTCGGGGCACGAGCTGAAGCTGTAGCCACCGGTGTTGTTGCACGACGCGCCGTTGTCGTCACAGCAGGAGTGGCAAACCTCTCCCATGTCCGCCTTGTAGCAGGTATTGTGGCACGGACGAGGGTTATGCGGGCGCGATGAAGGAGGCGAGCCACGCGGGGGTGCAGATCCATTCGATCGCGGCTTCGGGTATGGATGGACTCGGGCAGGTCGTCTTCCGGCAGATCGCGCAATATACCGGTGGGACACACATGTTCGTTCTTCGCGGCGGCGCTGGTCCCGAATCGGTCGGCGGCGGGGATCCAAAATCGAGCTGCGGCGGCACGCACACCGATTACACGAGCGGCAACCTGGATGCGCTGATCCTGGGCAAGGTGCGCGCGGCGATCGCGGCGAGGGACGCGGATCCCCTGCGGATCGCGGGGCTGCATCAGGATGAGAAAGACAGGCCTTGCGAGCAGCGGATCGTGATGGCGCGGTGACGGCGGGCGACGCGCGGCGAGCGCACGGTGGCTCGCGCGAAGGGCACGGTGGCTCCCCGCTTTGCCACGCGTTCTCCCGCGCTTCGACCGTGATTGCCGCGTTTCGAGCGCGTCCGCGTCGGCCGCCGGTGCTTGGCATTCCTCGTGCATTCCTTTGCGACCGACGCGACGCTGCACCCCCTACCGCGTCGAGGGAGGAATCGTCATGAATACGCTTCTCATCGTGAACGACACGTTGCCCCGGAAGAGCTTCACCGCCATCACGCAGCTCGGCCTCAAGGCCTTGAACCTCGCGAACGCGCACGCCGCCGCGCTTGGTCCGCGGCTCCCGCAAGGTCTGCTCGAGGGCCTCCTCGGCGACGTGGAGACGCTCGGCGACGTCGTGCCCGGCGCAAAGCAGGCCCGGAGCGAGGCGGTCGCCGCCACGAGCGCGCAACACGCCGCGCTCGTAGAGGGGCACGCGCGCGTGAAGCAGTTCCGCGCCGCCGTCCGTCGCGCCAAGGCGCCCGCCGACGTGAAACGTGGTTATGGTGTCGGCCAGAAAATGAGGAAGAAGGTCGTGTCCGACGTCAAGGCCGCGATGCAGCAGATACTCGACCGCACCAAAGAAAAGCCGGCCGAGGCCGAGTCGCTCGGGATCGTGAAGAAGGATCTCGAGGGTCTCACGCAATCGCTCGTCGCGATCACGGACGCGGATACGAAGCAGGAGCAAAAACGCGCGAGCGCGCCGCTCTCGACGCAAGAGCGAAACCGGATGGGGAACCGGATCCTGGCCGCGGTGGCGCGAATCGAAGGCGCAGGAAGGCTGGAGTTCGCGAACGACGAGGCGAAACGCGCGAGCTTCGAGGCGCTGGGAGCAGGGTCGAGGGCGAGGCGAAAAGTGGACGCGGGGAGTGAGGCGGGGGGAGGGGAGGTGGCGCCGCTATCGGCTTGACGAGCGTTAGCGTAGTGGTGGCCGGCTCGGGTCGCGCGTGAACATTCGCGCGACTCCTGCTACAAGGCCGATCTTGGCGAGAAGTGCCACGCTTGCTGTGACGACAACGGTTCGTCGTGCGCCAACGATGGTGGGTATCGGTTCTTCTCGTGCCCCGACAAGGAGTAGCAACTTGTCTGCGATGAGAAATCCCACCGCCGGGGCGCTGTCCATGGCGATCCGAAATGCAGCGATATTCGTGTGCCTCGTCCTCGTGCTCGGCGCGGGTTGCCGTACGCGGGAAAAGCCCAAGGGCCGTTTCGATGGCGTCGATGGTGGATTTGCCCCGCGCAAAGAGTGCAACGTGCCGTCGATGAACTGCTACAATGGTTGCTTCCGACGGAATGAGGGCCCCATTTGCACGGGATGCTGTTATGATCAGCGCTTTCTCTGCGACACGCAGCAGCCCCACTCTTTCGAATCCTGCGGCGGCACGCAATAGTCGGGCGAGGTACGTACGTTGTACGTCCGGGCTCATGAAGCCGGCCCCCCCCCGAAGCCCGAGCGATCGGACGCGTCCGCCCGCCCGAACCACCTCGCCACCCGGCAAAAAGCGCCCTACAGTCCCCCGCGATGGCCATCGACGCGGCGGAGCTTCGCAGGGTCCTCGGGCAATTCTCGACGGGCGTCACGGTCGTCACGACCCGCCACGAGGGCGTGCCCCAGGGCATGACGGCCAACTCGTTCACCTCCGTCTCCCTCGATCCCCCGCTCGTCCTCTTCTGCGCCGACAAACGCGCGCGCTCCGGCATGGTCGTGGGCTCGGCCGGCTCCTTTGCCGTCAACATCCTGGCCGAGGACCAGCGCCACCTCTCCGATCTCTTCGCAGGGAAAGGCACGGACGAGGAACGGTCGGCCCTGCTCGCCGAGATCGGGCTGGCGGCCGTCACCGGCGCGCCCATCTTGCCAGGTACGCTCGGCTGGCTCGATTGCAGGCTCGATCGCGCGATCGATGCGGGCGATCACGTCGTGTACTTCGGCGAGGTCGTGGCCGCAGGCGCGGGGGATCCCGGCGAGCCGCTGCTTTATTTTCGCGGCAGCTACCAGAGCCTCGACGAGTCCTGGCGCTGGCGAGACCGCGCCGCCGCGCGCGACAAAGCTACGCGTTTTCACGACATGGTCGACTTCTTCGACCGCATGCAGACCGACGGCGCCTACGCGACCCTGCTCGATGACGTCGTGGCGCTCGTCGAGCCCCTCGATCCCGCCGCCCGCGCGCTCGAGATCGGCTGCGGCGCAGGGCGCGTCGTGCGGGATCTCGCCCCACGTTGCCGCGAGGTCGTGGGGGTCGACGCCTCGGCCGCGATGCTCGAACGCGCCCGGGAACGCTCGAGCTCGCTCGGACTCGGCAACGTGTCGTTCACCGAGGCCGTCGCCTCGGCCGTGCCTTTCCCCGACGCGAGTTTCGACCGGGTCGTCATCGCGAATGTCCTGTTTTACCTGCGTGATCCCGTCGCCGCGTTGCGCGAGGCCACGCGCCTCCTGCGCCCGGGAGGTCGGCTCGTCTTGCTCGAGCCGACGACGTCCATGACACGCGCCGTGGTCGGCGATCTCGTGCAATCCCGCGGCCTGCGAGGGTTTGCCGCGCGCGTGCTCGAAGCCTGGTCGGACGCAGCCGAGCTCGGGCGCCGCTACGATGACGCGAGGCTCGCGGAGGAGCTCGCCGCGGTCGGTTTGTCCCTGGTGAACGTGGCACACAGGCTCGACGGCATGGCGCTCGTCGCCGTCGCCGAGCGACCTCGCTCCTGCGAAGACGTCCGTTGAACGGGGCTGGCTTACCCTCTAAGGTGACACGGGTAAGCCGGTCGGTAAGGAGAGCGCATGGCCCTGAGTGACGTGGTCTTGGTGGCGACGGACTTGAGCGAGTCCGCCGACGTGGCGATCAAGATGGGACACGAGCAGGCAGAGAAGGCGGGCGGCAAGCTCGTCGTCTGCCACGTCGTGCACGAGGTGTTGCGCTCGGCGCCGCTCTTCCCGCAGGCGATCCAGGCCGACATGGAGGCCATGATCCACGCCGAGAGCCGCGCCGCAGCCGCGGTCGAGGACCGGGTCAAGGAGATCACGGGCCGCACGAGCGCGGGCTTCGAGGTGCGTATCGAGAGCGGCGGCGCCGATGCCGCAGTCCTGCGCGTCGCCGAGGAGGTCGGGGCCACGCTCGTCGTCACGGGCAGCCGCGGCCTCACGGGTATCGCGCGGCTCCTGCTCGGAAACATCGCCGAGCGGATCGTGCGGTACGCGCATTGCCCGGTGCTCGTCGCGCGCTTACACGCGAGGACGAAGAAGGTCCTCGTCGCGACCGATCTTTCGGACCTGTCGGCGCCCGCGGTCGCGCTCGCCGCCGAGGTCGCGTCGAGGCAAGACGCCTCGCTCACCGTGCTGCACAGCCTCGACATCCTGCCCGCGCCGGCCTTCGGCTTCACCGTGCCCTTCGGCGGCACGCCCGTGATTCCCCCGCGTGATCTCGTCGATCAGATGCGCGGCGCGGCCGACAGCGTGGTCGGGAGTTTGATCGAACGGCTGGGGATCAAGGCCGATCATCGCGTGGCGGAGGGCGACGCCGCCACGGCCGTGTTGCGGACCGCGGAGGAGCTCGACGTGGAGCTCGTCGTCGTGGCCACGCACGGGCGCACCGGGCTCGCGCGCGTGGCGCTCGGCAGCGTGGCCGAGAAGATCGTACGAGGCGCGCACTGCTCCGTCCTCGTCGCGCGCTCGCACTGACGGACGCGGTTGACGCAGCGCCGAGCCGGTGTCACGGAAGGCGCTCCCACCCCCCCTGGAGACATCCTGGCGACCGACCCCTCGACGCAGAAAGTCCCGACCGACGACTGGAGCGTGCCCAAGCTCCTCGGCCTCGCCGTCCTCGTGCTCGGCGGTTTCTTCGTGTTCATCAACACGATCTCGCCCTGAAAATCCCTCACCCCAACCCCTCTCCCGCCGGGAGAGGGGCTGAGAGGGGTGAGGTCGCTCATTTCAAGAAAAACCCGACCGACAGCTCCGCGTTCCAGCGGATGTCGCCGATGATCCCCACCTCGCCCGAGGCCGTCGCGAAGAACCACTTTCGCACGTGCGCCCGGAGGCCCCCGCGCCCCGAGAACGCGAAGGTCGTGGCCCCGTAATCGGCCTTGTAGCCGTCGATCGCGAGCTCGGTGTCCACCCAGTGCACCCCGCCCACGAGGTCCGCGAAGATCGCGAACTTCTTCGCGAAGGGATACTCGCCGCCGATCCCGAACCGTAGCTCCTTCGCGGACACCGACTGCACCGTCACCGTCCGCTGCGTGCCGCTCACGTCATAGATCGCCGTCGAGTCGCTCGCCGTGTAGGTCGGGAACGGTAGGTCGAAGCCGATCGTCATCCGGATATAACTCATCACGAGCCGCAGGTCGTACCGGAGCCCCAGCACGGAAGCCCTGTCGAAGGGCGCCTTGACGAACGGCTCGACGAGCCCGCCGCCGCCGATCCCTTCGGCCGTGCCCTCCTCGAACTGGAACGACGTCTTCGCGTACGACCGCTCGCCGGCCAGAAATCCCATCGTGAACTCGAAATGGTCCCCCGCGGACCATCCTTCGGGCTCCGGGTCCTCGTCTTCTTCGGGCACGGGGAGCGGCGGAGGACGCTGAGGCGGCGGCACCTGCATCACGGGCGGGGGCGGCGGGGTCGGGGGCGGCGCGGCGGCCACCTCCATCGGGTCGGCTTTTTTTTCGCCCGGCGGCAAGAGCTCGGGCGAGGTCTCTGGCGGCGGGGGCGGCGGAGGCTGCGGCGCGGCGAGCGCGGGTGCGGCGAGGCCCACGAGGGCGAACGTGACGAGAGCGAGCGAAGAAAGTCGGCGCATGCGGGCGGGTCCTTCCGCGACGCATCGTAGCCGAAGAACGGGGCGCGACGTTAGCCCTGCGAGACGTGGATGCGCCGGGCGCGGGCGCTTCGGCGGCGCGGGCGGGGGCCCTGTCAATCCCGTGTGAGCCCTGAGGTACGCCGCGGCACGCGCGAGACGCTCACCCCGAAAGAATGCCGAGCCCATTTGCGAGACCGTCTGCGAAGCCCTGGTATGCGGGATCCAAGGCAACGACGGCGAGGAGCGCCTCGCAGGGACGCGTCTTGCTACTCTTGCGGCGGATATCGGTGGTATCCCAAATTGCGTCCAGGATTTTGCGGTCGTCCGCATACCAACGTGCCAGTCCGATGTACCGGCTCATGGACACGGACTTCTGGAAGTGCATCACGCGAAGCGGATCCAGGTGTCGTTCGTACAACGAGGCCGTGTAGCTCCCAGAGCGCATGAAGAGAAGCTCGAGCGCCAGCACGTGGCCATTCTTGATGGTGACCACTTCATGGATGGGCGGCAGCAGTTCATCTGCGTGCTCGACGAGGTTCTTCGCATTGCATCGCAATTTGGGATAGAGCGGAACGATGGCACTGCGTATGGGGCGGATGCTCCCCTTGTCGTCCGCGGGCAGCTTGATCGACAATTGCAGGATTGGTTGGTAATTGCTGGGAGCGACCTGGGCCTCGAGCGTCGCGCTCGCATACGGACCGATCTGATCATCGTGGACGAACAGACGGTCATGGGTGTCGTTGAGATAGATAAACTCTCGCGCGGGTTCTCCGGGGAGCTGCGTCACCACGGGAACAGCTTTGGAGCTGGACTGCCGGTAGCCCACGACCGTGACGGCGTGCCCTCGATCGCCGCCCAAGGACAGGGTGACGGGTATGCCGGAACGCAAGTAGATGTTCAGAAAGCGCCGGAAATCCACGAGCGCGTCTTCAGATTTTCCAGCGTGAATGACCTCCGGCGCAAAGTCGAACGCCCTGAACGCTTCGCATATTTGCTCGAGCGTCAAGCCATGATGTCCCGGCATGGGTCGGCCTTCGCGCAACAGGTAACGGGCAGCTGCTTGCGTGATGGCAGATGGTGTGGGGGCTCTACCTCCCTCGTGCCGCGCCGCACGCTGCAGAGCGGTCCAAATCGCCGTGGTCGCGCACGAGCCCACAGCGACGTCTTGCTGCTGAAAAGCAATCCCATGGACGCTCAGCTCGAATCCCAAAAAATGGACGGGGTAGTCAACCGTGGACTCGTACTTGCGAGTGCCAAGATCCTCGGGACAAGCAAGCACGGTGCGTCCTATGGGGACAGCGGGCAACGGCCTCACCACGACAAAGCCGCGGTACGATGCCTGGAGCTGCTCGCGCACCTCCTTGTATTCTCCTGCCGATGCGCGACAAAGCAGGGTGTCGAGCGCGGCCTCGTCCAGATCCGTCGCGAAAGCATGGATGCGCTTGCATGCGTTCGGCACCGGAGCGAAGCAACGAGAATAGTACGAGGCAAATTCCTCGATGTAGTGGCGATCAACGTAATGATGCTCGACGACGAGCGTCCGCGTCTTCAGATCATTCGCGATATATCTTGGGTGCGGCTCTTTCTGGACGACGGAGAAACCGTCAGTGAACCAACGTCAGGTGCCCTCGGGCATTTCCGCGGGGGCGTGAGAGGGGGCGCGGCGGAGGGACCTTTCCGTCGGCGTAGAGCGCGGTGTGGTTTCGCCGC
>JANMGF010000095.1:0-5187 GCA_031374535.1 Polyangium sp. (in: bacteria) | reverse complement strand
CGTTTGTCGCAGAACATACCTACCACGGGGGCCCCCTCTCGTCACTCCGCCCAGGGGGTCAAGTCGGCGGAACGATTGGGGTTGTGCGTCGTCCAGAAGGATCCGCACCCATGTAAATTATAGCCCTTCAGGGCGCCCTTGACGCACGGCTCAAGAAGCCTTCTCACGAAAGGGGTTCCAGTGGACGAGTACAACAGTCTCAACCATACGAAGTGGGAGTGCAAGTACCACGTCGTGTTCATCCCGAAATGTCGGCGAAAGGTGCTGTACGGAGAGCTTCGCCGCCACCTCGGTGCGGTCTTCCGGACGCTTACGGAGCAGAAGGAGAGCCGGGTCGAGGAGGGGCACCTCATGCCCTACCACGTTCACATGATGCTATCAATCCCGCCGAAGTACCCGGTGTCGCAGGTCGTTGGGTACATCAAGGGCAAGAGCGCGATCCACATCGCGCGTACGTTCCTCGAGCGGAAGCGGAACTTCGTGGGCCAGCACTTTTGGGCGCGAGGGTACTTCGTCTCGACCGTAGGGAGAGACGAAGCCGTCATCCGTCAGTACATCCGGAATCAGGAGGCAGAAGACCGGCGGGTCGAGCAACTCCGCCTCCTGTAGGATTGAGCGCCACCTTGAGGTGGCCCACAAGGCCGCTCGTGAGCGGCCCATAAATCAGCCGCTTTGAGCGGCTCACATATCGAAACCCCCCGGCTTTGCCAGGGGATTGTTAGTCGCCACGGCTGCGCCGAGCCTCGAGAGAGCCCCGAAACTGCGCCCCGTCGAGCATGCACGCCGAGCGTCGAGAGCGCCCCGAGGGGGCTGGGCCGTTCCAGAGCGCCTCATCCGGACGAGCGCCCTTGCGAGGTGGGGAGATGCGCCATGGGAGCACAGACGATTCAAGAACGATGATGCGGGACATCTGAACGTTCGTGAGGACACAGGATGGGAGAGTGATGCTAAGGCAGCCGAAGGTAAAATTTCCACCTTGATTTTCCTAGGCGTTTAGCGGCCATCCAAGTTGGCACTGAGACTTTACCTTTTCCCTCCTCCGTGGTCTTAGGTAAGGTAACGCTGCTCGATTGCTCCGGTGCCTTGATGCGAGGCTGCCGCGAGACTGTAAGGACATGGCAGCGCGCCATGATCACTCGAATCCGACAGGAGGATCGTTTATGCCGCTTACTCCGCTTGACATTGCCACGTACGAGGAGTCTGCCGTCGGTATGGCCACCAGGGCGATGGCAGAGAACGAAGGAGTTTTTATCAACTTCGTCGACTTCACGACGGATCTCCTGAGCAACGTCGTGCAAACCCTCACCCAATCCACGCTGGACCAGCTCGAGGCGTATGCCGATCTGGTCCAAGCGATCTCCGGATCCGTCGACGCCTATGAGCAGCGTATGTACCCGGACTTGACGTCGGACAGCGGCGAGGCCATGCGGTATATCAACGATGCCATCGGCGGCACGTATGCCTTGAATCCGTGGACGCCGATTACCAAGACGGGCGCTACCTTCTCCTCCTCCACCGTCACGATCGCCGAGGACAAGGTGAGCGATTTTATCGCCCACTTCGCGGGGGTCACGGCCAACGTCACGGTCAATGGCGTGACCGGGAAACACGCGATGGGCGATACTGGCGTCCTCACGCCGTCGAACACCAACCAGAACATCAGTATCACGAATCTCTACGAATTCGTGCTGGCGAAATTCAGGCGGGAGATCGGGTCCGGGTACGATCGGCTCGTCACCATACTACAGATGGGCATGCAGCAGCTCGTCGTCGAGGGTGGTTCTGTTGAAACGGCCGTCTCCGTGAGAGTTACCGGCCAAGATACGAACGCCGCGCAATTGAAAGAGCAATCTTCCCTCGACAAGACGATCTCCGGCAGCCTCGGCGGCAAGGTCGCGGGCAAGATCCTGAAAAAGGTCGCGAGCGGCAACCTTGGCGGCAAACTCAGCGGAAAACGCTCATCAACATCCATTTCGGTGCGCACGGAGCAAAAATCCGCGTCGACGACGGTCGAGGCGACGATGAGCGGTCGTGTCCATTTCAAGTTCGCGACCAAGACCCTGCCGTCCGTGGGGCCGTAGTGAGGAGCTACGCGGCTCGTGAGACCCTCTGCTGATCTCGATACGTTCCTCGACGGGTTGAAGAAGGAGATCGCATTGGCTGGTCGCCGCGCCGCGCGAACGTCGGTATGCATCGAACGGGTGGCTGTCGAGCTGCCCGTATCGATGACTCTATCGATGGCCGCCCCGCGGATCGGCGCGCCGATCCGCGGGGCGGCGCAGCTCGCTCGAATCCATATTGTTTTCGTACGCCGCAATGGACCCGAGGAGGATTGCACATGAAACGCTCTGTCGAGCTGCCCCTCGCCGAGCTCACCGCGATGCTCATTCGCGACGTTCATACCTCCATCATGAACCTCGCCGCCGAGCAAGCCGAGGATTATATCGAGCTCGCGCGCGAGGTGGGGATGCCGGTTGAGGTTTATCAGGAAAAATGCATCGGCATCTCCGAGGACGAGAAGCGAGAGACGGTGGATCGATACATTCGTGAAAACGTCCTGCCTATGCTCGCGCTTCCCACGACCAAGATCCCGAGCACCCTTTACTTCGCGGACGCGTACAGGGAGGCTTTTCTAGCGCATTTTCAAGGCATCATCGTGCATATCTCCGGCGCCAACCGTCTCGCGGCGGATGTGGTCGAGCCTTCGCAGAGCGCGTCCTTTCCTTGGCGCGTCGCGAGGTTCTCTTTAATTGCATTGGTCACGGCGAAGATCCGAAGGGACGCGGCGCATACGCACGCGCGAGCGACGACATTACTGCGCGCGGGTGTGCCCAATATCGTCATGACGGGCGGCGAGGTTTGCATGAAGGTGACGATGGGGATGGGCGAGGTCGTGACTGGCTCCATCAAAAATGGTGCTTCGAGGAGCGAGCCACGGCTCGGTATGCGCGTTCGTCTCGCGAATGAGCGATCGATGGCGTCGACCAAGAACACCGAAATGGTAGGCGCCGTGACGATCGAGTTCAGCGCGACAACGCATCAGCCAATCGATCTCGGCGCTGTTCGTCGGTAGTGCATTTGTGAGGGATTCCCATGGCCAAAACGACGCTCACGAAGCTCCTTGCCGCGTTCCGCACGTCGCTCGCGCGCGCCGAGCGGGACGAAGGGTATGCAATATCGGATCTGAAGATTGAAATCCCGGCGCACATCTCGACAAAGGGGGCGGAGATCTTGATCGATGTGCCTGAGCCGACGTCGACCATCAACCCGGCGTATCTGTCGAAGCTCTCCGTGACGCTTCAATCGATGGGCCAAGGCGGCGAGGCTATCGGCGAAGTGGACGAGGCGCTTGAAGCCTGGCTTCCCGTATACTCTGGCACGACCGAGAGCCTTTATGGTGTTTTCGTCGACAAGAACGGCGAGATGATGGTCGTGGGCACGGCGGGGACGATCCTCTCATCGAGCGACGGACGCTCGTTTGGTTTGGAGACGGATATCACGCAGGAGCGCCTCCACGCGGTTTGGGGCAGGAACTCGGGCGAGAGAGTCGTCGCGGGAGCGCGAGGAACCATTCTACGTCGGAATTATGACCTCGGCGCCTGGACGGTGCTTGATGTGCCTCAGGTTTACCACATCAATGGCATTTGGGGCAGCGGTGCGGGTGACTTCTTCGCCGTGGGGGGCAATAGCAGCATTTTCATCGCGATCGGGACCGCTTCCAGCCTCGCGCTCTCGCCCGCGCCGACCATCCTCAGCGCGATATGGGGGAGCAAGATTGATAATATCTTCATCGTCGGCGACGGCGGGACGATCTATCGCGGGGGGGTGGACGTAGTCGGCAAATGGACGCATACGAAGCTTACATCGGGGACGCAGCGCAAATTGTACGCAATCTGGGGGAGTGGCCCCGATGATATCTATGTCGTTGGCGGTCGCGGTAAAATACTTCATTCAACGGACGGCACGACGTGGGTTTCGCAGGAAAGCGGAACCAAGGAAAACCTCTATGCCGTCTGGGGCAGCGGGCCGAAGGACGTCTATGCCGTCGGACGAGGAGGAACGATCTTGCATACGTCCGATGGCGGGGCCAAGTGGGTGACGCAAAAGAGCGGCACGACGGAGGCGCTGCACGCCATCGCTGGGCGTAGCGCCGATGAAATATTCATCGTGGGGACAAGCGGCGTCATCCTGCGGCGGGGCAAAGGTGGACGATGAAATCACGCGTTGCGAAGGGCAGCGGCTGTGGAAAAGACGAAGCGACGCGCTCGATTCGGGCGTCCGGGCTTGAAGTTTGGCAAAACTGCCAGGCAGAGGGCCTTGGAGGTAGCTTGAGGAAAACGCCGAGCAACACACAGCCGCTGCCCTTTGCAACGCATATCAGCGCCATTGTATTGCGCTCGTTATCAGCACGCCCCAAAGCTCCGCCGCGCAGAGGAACTGTGCAATCTCTAACCGAAGGGGCAGTCGGATACAGAGGCTGTTAGGCCGGCGGCGTGGTCGAGGGGCGCGATGTCCCGCGTAGCATAGGTGGGAGGCGTTGAAACCGGGCTTTCGGGCTCGGTGGAGCCGACAATGAAATACCACTCGGGATATTTTTCTCGTCGAGCGATGGATACTCTGGCCCATGGCCCCGGGCGTTTCCCTGGTCTGGCCCAAGGGCCGAAGAGCCCCGGGGCGATGAGGGCGGGGGGCGGGCGCGGGGCGGGAGAGGCGGGGCTCACGCTGGGGAGCGTAGCAGTGAGGCGGCGTCGAGGGGAGATGCGGGGATCGTTCCGGTGTAAGATGCGAGGGATGCGAGCGCAATCGATCCTGATTTCGTTGATGTTTGCCGGGGGCTTTTCCGTCCTCGTGTCGGGGTGCGGCGACGAGGGCGAAGGAAACGCGGGGAGCGGGGCCGGAAGCGCGGGAACGGGGGCAGCCGGGGGCGCCGGCGGCGGAGGCGGAAACGGAGGGAGCAAGCGAAATCTGATTGTGTACCGCTCGGGAGGCTAGAGCTAAAACCAAAGGCGCGATCGTACATAATTTACATGGAGTCCTCCATGTAAATTGGGTGCGGCTCTTTCTGGACGACGGAGAAACCGTCAGTGAACCAACGTCAGGTGCCCTCGGGCATTTCCGCGGGGGCGTGAGAGGGGGCGCGGCGGAGGGACCTTTCCGTCGGCGTAGAGCGCGGTGTGGTTTCGCCGC
>JANMGF010000030.1:0-6589 GCA_031374535.1 Polyangium sp. (in: bacteria) | reverse complement strand
CCGGCACCGTGGGGATGACCTCCGTCGTGTCCCAGCGCGGGCGGATGTTGCTCGCGGACAGCCCGTCGGCGACGCGCTCGAGCTCTGCGGAGAACGTACGTGCGGTCGCGAAGCGATCCGCGGGCTCCTTGGCGAGCGCCTTCAGCACGATCGGATCGAGCCCTTGCGGCAGCGCCTGCATCGCGTGACGTGACGGCGGCTCCGGCACTTGGAACGCGTGTGCGCGGGCGAGATCGAGCAGCGTCGTGATGTGATCGAACGGGCCGCGCCCTGTGATGAGCGTGTAGAGCACGATGCCTGCCGCGTAGAGATCGGTGCGACCGTCGACGGGCCGACCTCGCGCTTGCTCCGGCGAGAAGAAGCGCGGCGTTCCCATCGCCACGCCTTCGGCCGTGGGAAAAGCGAGGGGCAGGGGTGTGTTGTCCCCCATCACGCTGATCACCTTGGCGACGCCGAAATCGAGCACCTTGACCGGGCGGCGTTCTCCTTCGGGTGCGTCGCACAGGAACAGGTTCTCGAGCTTGATGTCGCGATGAACCACGCCCGCGTCGTGCGCGGCGGCGAGGCCCGCGAGCGCCTGCCGTACGATGTCGATCGCCTCGGCGACGGGGAAAAACTTCCGCTCCTCGAGCTCCTCGCGCAGGTTTTTTCCGAAGAGCCGTTCCATCACGAGGAACGTCCGTCCTTCGGCTGTTTGCCCGAAGTCCGTCACCTGCACGAGGTTCGGGTGCGTGATCTTCGCGAGGGCTTGCGCCTCGATCCGCATCCGATCCACGTAATCGGCCCGGCCCGCGTGTCGCTCTTGCAGGAGCTTCACGACCACGCGTTTGCTGAGCGCGACGTGCTCCGCTTCCACCACGTCGCCCATGCCTCCGCGCCCGAGCGGCGCGAGGAAACGGTAGGGTGTTCCGTCGAGCAGCGTCGGGTTATCGCCCTGGGGAGCGGCCGGTGGATCCGAGGGGCCGATGTTCTTCTGGGCCGAGGTCACGATCTTTGGGGATACTACCTGCGTTCCGGTCCGGGCGGGTGGAGTCTCCGCGCCTCGCGTCGATGTTCTAGGTCACGAGGACCTGGACCACAGCCGCGAGACACAAGAGCCCCGCGAACGCGAGCCACACGAGCCCTGGGCCCCAGATTTGTGCCGATGCTTTTCGTCGCGCGCGATCCGGATCCCGAGGGTCGTACAGCACCACGACCTCCGCGCCGAGCCTCGCCTCGTCGCCGGCCTTGCGTGTCGTCTCGACGACCTCGACATCGAGCCCGTCCTCCGTGCGGAAACGGAGCCGCGGCGGCGGATCGTCGTCCTCGTCCGACGCCGAGGCCTTGCCGGCGACGAGCCGCGCCGTCGCGGTCTTGCCCACGCGCACGAGCCGCCATGCCCGCAGGATCTCAACGAGCCCTGCGAGCGCAGAGACCCCTGCGGCGAGGGCCAAGCCGACCGGCGAGAACATGCGTGGCGCTCGCGTTTCTAGCCGAGGTCTTTGATCACGGCCTGCGCGGCGTTGTGCCCGGCGGCGCCGATCACCGAGCCTGCGGGGTGGGCCCCGGCGCTCGCGAGGTAGAGGCCGTCGACCCCGAACCGATACGGCATACGATCGGAGAACCCGTAGCTGTTGTCGATGTGGTGGATGTGGCCGTACGTGATGCCGAAATGCTTCTCGATGCCCTTCGGCGAGAGCGCGAACACGTCCTCCACGAGATCACTCGTGCCGGGCGCGAAGCGATCGCAGACCGAGAGGAGCTGCTTCACGTAGCCCGGCAGCGCGTCGTCCCAGGAGCGACCGTCCGCGAGCTCGTAGGGCACCCATTGCACGAAGAGCGCCGCGTTGTGCCGGCCGTCCGCGTCGCGGAGCGAGCCGTCGACGGCCGTGTGGATGTACCACTCCATCGAGGGGAACTCCGGCAGCTTGCCGGCCATCGCGTCCTCGTGGGATCGGCGCAGCGATGCGAGCACCTCGTGCTCCTCGGGCAAGAGGTGGATCGTGGGGCCGTACTGGCCACGATCCTCGGGCAAACAGGTGAACGTCGGCAGCTTTCGGAGCGCCATGTTCACCTTCATCGTCGTGCCTGGCCGCTTTACCTCGTCGAGGCGCTGCGAGAGCGCGGCGGGCAGGCGCTCTTTCCCCACGAGCCCGCGCGTGCGGTACGGATCCGCGTTCGACACGACGATCTTCGACGCGATCCGCGACCCGTCCTCCAGCACCACGCCGCTCACCGCGCCGTCCGTCACCTCGATCGACGCGACCTTCACGCCCGCGCGGATCTCGGCGCCCTCGGCGCGCGCCTTCTCGGCGAGCCTTTGCGACACCGTGCCCATGCCGCCTTCGATGATCATCCACGTCCCGTCGGCGCCGGGCAGCCGGCACATGTTGTGGACGAGGAAGTTCATACCCGTGCCGGGTGAGTCGTAGCCGCCCGAGAGGCCCGAAAAGCCGTCGGTCACGGCGTACATCGCCTTGATGAGATCACTCTGGAACCCGAAACGCTCGAGGTAGTGGCTCACCGGGCCGCGGCACAGATCGACGAACGCCTTGCGCAGCGCGGGCCGCACGTACGTCTCGGCCGTCTCCTCGATGGAGAGCGGCTCCTCGAGCCACGTCGGCGCGATGTCGTCCCGGATCGCGGCGATCTCCTGGTTCATCGCGACGTGCGCGTTCCAGTCCGCCTCCGAGAAAAACTCCAGGAACTGACGCTTCATCGACGCCCCGTCCGATCCGAAAAGCAGGTATCGGTGGCCGGTCGTCGGAAGGAAGTAGTGAGGATCTCGCCGTTTCAGCGGGAGATCCACGCCGAGCGTGCCGAGCAGCTCGGGGGGCACGAGGCCGAGCAGGTAGGCGCCGGTCGAGATCCCGAGCTTCGGGGCGCGGGGAAAGGGGAACTCGGTCTTCGTGGCGCCGCCGAGGGTGGGTTTTTCTTCCAGGACCAGAACCCCGAGCTTCTTGCGGGCGAGCAGGATGGCCGCTGCGAGCCCGTTATGACCGGACCCCACGATGATGACGTCGGCGCGCTGTTCCATACACGATCTCGTTACCCCGCGCGCTTCCGTTTGTCCACGCATCACGGTTCGGCAGGTCCCTGAATCACCCAGGAAAAACGCCGTTACGCAAAGCGTCGATCGTTCGCCCGTGTTTACCGACCGTCTACGAAACCGCTACTGTCGCTCGCATGGCAGGCGAACGCGACGACGAAGGCCAGGACGAAGCCGAAAAGAGAGGCCTGACCGAGGGCGAGGGCGACGGCGAAGCGGAGGACGTGACGTCGCGGGAGGCGAGCGAGGAGCCCGAGGGTACGAAGCCGGCCGCGCCTCCGCCCGAAGCGCCTAAAGGTGCACGCTGGGCGATGCCGTTCGTGCGTGTCGAACGAGCGCTCACGTGGTTCGAGTCGCGTTTGCTGTTCGTGCTGCTGCTCTCGCTCGTGCTCGCGCTCGTCGTGTGGATCTCGCTGCGTGGCCTCGCTTCGCCGGTGCAGTCGGACAACGCCGCGGGGACGGTCTTTCGTGCGCTCGTCGGCGGCGCATGTTTCGGGGCGATCGCGCGCTTCGGCACGGGCAAGCTCGACGAGGGCAAACGCGCGATCGTGACGGTCTTCGCCATGGCCCTCGGCGCGGCGCTCGCGCCCTTGTGGCGCAAGGCCGGCGTCGAGCGCTTTGACGCGATGCTCAACTGGTTGCAAGAGGGCTCCGCGCTCACGCTTTTTGGCGGCCTACGCGGCGTGGCCACGCGGCTCACCCTGCTCGTCGCGCTCATCGGCGCCTCGCTCGCGGCGGCGCGATCGAAACACATCAACATCGACGTCGTGCTGCGTTTCATGCGCCCGAAGCTTCGTCCCGTCGTGCACGTGGCGGGCGCGATGGCGACGGCGGCCGTCTGCTTCACCGCGGGCTTCGGCTTCTTCGACTACATCTCGATCGAGGGCTTCGGTCAGCCCAAGGACGCGCCCACGGCCGTGAAGGTCGCGGGCGTCGCGCGGGTCTCGTCGCTCCACCTCTTCGTCCTTCGCAAGCAGGCCGCGCTCGATCTGCGGACCTTTCCGTCGGTCGTCTTCCAGGGCGTTCGCTGGGACGATCCTTCACGCATGAACGGTCGCGCGTGGAACGCCTGGCTCGACGAGGCGGGTTTTGCCGAGCGCTTCACCGCGGAGGAGCTCGCGAGCCTGAAGGCGCCGCCGAGCGCCGAGGAAGAGCCACGCATCGCGATCGTGAACCTCCCCGGCGAGAGCGCGCGCAGCATCCTCGTGCACGACATGAACCTCATGTGGCTCGTAGGGCTCTGGATGATCGGGCTCCGCGTGCTCCTCCGCGCGTTGCTCGTCGCGTCGGGTCACGCCTCGGTCGAGCCCGACGCCGAGGAGCCGGACGAGGACGATGACAAAGCCGCGTCCGCGGCGGCCGAGGAGGGGGCGCGATGAAGTTCTGGGTCATCGTCATCCTCGTCCTCACGCTCGTGGGGATGCCTCTTTTCGCCGTGATGGGCGGCATCTCGATCCTGTCGTGGCTCGGCTCCGAGCACGCCGATCAGCGCTTCGTGCGGTTCATCGCGGCGAACGTGCTCGAGGACAAGTTCTCGAACTCGCCGATCCTCGTCACGATCCCGCTCTTCACGTTCGTCGGTTACCTGATGGCCGAGTCGAAGACGCCCGATCGTATCGTGCGCGCGGCCTCGGCGGTGCTCGGCTGGATGCCGGGCGGCCTCGCGATCGTGTGTATCGTGGCGAGCGCGTTTTTCACGACGCTCACGGGCGGCAGCGGCGTCACGATCGTGGCCATCGGCGGCCTGCTTTATCCGGCGCTCCGGCGTCAGGGCTACTCGGAGAAGTTCACGCTCGGGCTCGTCACCACGGCGGGCGCGATGGGCTTGCTCTTTTTCCCGAGCCCGCTCGTGATGGTCTACGCGTTCATCGCGGGCGTCGATGTCACGCGCGCCTACAAGGCCGCATTCCCGCCGGGCCTGCTGCTCATGGTGCTGCTCTGCGGGTACGCGTTCTGGAGGGGGCTTCGCTCGGGCATCCCGCGCGCGCGCTTCGATTTCGAGGAGGTCGGCAAGGCCATCTGGCACGTGAAATGGGAGATCGCGACGCCGCTGCTCGTGGCCCTCGGCCTCACGACGGGGCTCATGGAGCTCGACGAGAGCGCGGCGGCGGCAGCCATCTACACGCTCATCGTGGAGGTCTTCGTTTACAAGGACCTCACGTGGCGCAAGGTCGTCAAGGTCGCGCGTGACGCGATGACCCTCGCGGGCGCGATCATCCTGATCCTCGCCATGGCCACGGCCATGACGAACTACATCATCCAGGAGCGCGTCCCGCAGGCGATCCTCGAGTGGTTCGTCGATCGCGGCATGAACGCGGCGTGGCAGTTCATCCTCGTCCTGAACCTCTTCCTGTTCATCCTCGGCATGCTGATGGACGCGTTCAGCGCGCTCCTCGTCGCCCTGCCGCTCCTCATCCCGCTCGCCGCGACGTTCCAGGTGAACCCGTTCCACCTCGCGGTGATGTTCCTCCTGAACCTCGAGATCGCCTACGTGACGCCGCCCGTGGGGCTCAACCTCTTCATCGCGAGCTTCCGATTCTCGCGTCCGATCGTCGAGGTCTACCGCGTGGTGTTGCCCTTCGTGGCGCTGCTCGCGCTGGGGCTCGGGATCGTGATCGTCGTGCCTTCCCTCTCGACCTTCACGATCGCGGGCGACGTCGCGAAGGCGCGCGCGCAGGCGGCCGCGGACGGGCAAGCGCCGCGCGAGGCCTGGCTGCTCGAGTGCGTCCAGGAGGACACGAACAACCTCAAGCCTTGCACCAAGGACGACGCTGCGAAGTGGGGCAAGGACGGGATGGGTGTCGCCGCGAAGGAGAACGACAAACCGAAGCCCACACCGGGCGACGTCGTGCCTGCGGTCGACAGCGGCGCGGACGCGGGAGCCGACGCGGGCACGGACGAGATGGATGATCTCCTGAAGCAGATGCTCGGCAGCGGTGATGCCGACGCGGGAGCCCCCGACGCGGGAGCGCCGAAGGCTACCGATCCGATGGATGATCTGCTGAAGGAGATGCTCGAGGCGGGGAAGGACGGCGGCTGATCAGAAGCCGCATTCCCTCATGCGGACCTGGCCGAGATAACGTTTGGCGCGGCGCTTGGCGATGACGTTCGCCAGGCGTTGCTCCGGCAGCACGTCGCCGGCCTCGACGACCTCGGTGAGCGCCTTCTCGTAGCTCGCCTTGTCCCCCTTCAAGCAATGGTATTTCGCGGCGTACTGCACCTGCGTCAGGAGGTTCTTGCCGCCGTGGATCCCGAGGGACAGGTCGAAGTGTTTCTTCGCGTCGTCGAGCTCGGCCATCGCGCTGCGGGCGTGGTACGCGCCGAGGATCGTGTGGCCGCTCCCGTTCATGAAGCGCGGATCGAGCGCGACCGAGCGCTGCATGAGCTCGACGCCGATCCAGAGATCCGCGACCACGGCCGGGTCCTCCTTCAGCACGTTCGTCTTGCTGATCCAGGCGTAGCCGGCCCAGAAGAGGGCAGGGGCGTCACGCGCGGGGTCGGTGAACTGGGCCGTGTACGCGCGGATGGTGTCGTCGTTCTTGCGCGCGGCCTCGAAGCCCG
>JANMGF010000006.1:0-3752 GCA_031374535.1 Polyangium sp. (in: bacteria) | reverse complement strand
CCCGGATGCTTGCCCGACGCTCATGGCACTCAATGGGATCGCGTTGATCAATGAAAAGACGGTCTGCTGCACCGAGCTGATGCCCTGAAAAGACCGGCCCGCCGGCCTTACCCCGCCGCCGCCGCCGCTCCCAGCGCCTCGCCCATCCGCCGGATCGCCTCGATCTTCGCCTCGAACGGCCCCCAGTCGTCCCGCGTATCGATCGCCTCCCAGATCGATTCAATCTCGTCGATGAGCAACGTCGAGGGCCCATCCCCCTGGAAATACGGGTGCGCGAGCGCCTCGGGGCGGGAGGGCGCGAACAGGTCGAGCAGGTTCCGGAGCGCGTCGAATCGTTCGCCTTGGTAAAACCCGGCCGCCTCGCTGGCGCGCGCCCGCGCCTCGCTCGCGACGCCGCCGTACCAATCGAAGAAAAATCGGTCGAAGGGCGCCTGGCTGTCCTCGAGGAAAAACGCGAGGGCCTCCACGAAGCTCGCGTCGACGTCCGGATCGGAGGGCAAAAGGCCCATCCGGGCGAGGAACGCTTTCGAGCGCGCCTCGCGCAGCGCAGGCTCGAACGCACGCACGGCGGGGGCGAAGGGGGCCGAGGGGGAGAGGAGACGTACGGAATCGGCGAGGCGCGTCAGGTTCACGGCCACGGCGCGCGCCTGCTGCCCGAAGGCATAGAGGCCGCCATGGTCGAAGTAGGCCGCGACGAACGAAGGATCGAGCGTGGGCAAGAAACGATAAGGCCCATAATCGAAGCTCTCGCCCGTGATGTTCATGTTGTCGCTGTTCAGGACCCCGTGGACGAACCCGGCCGCCGTCCAGGCGGCGACGAGGCGGGCCGAGCGAACGGCCACGGCCTCGACGAATCGAACGGGCGGATCACCGGCCCCCGCAGCCTCGGGCACGTACTTCGTGATGCAGAACTCGAGCAGTTTGGCGAGGCGCGCCTCGTCGCGGTGGTAAGCGTGCCTCTGGAAAGAGCCGAAACGCATGTGGCCGTGCGAGAGGCGAACGAGGATCGAGGACCGCGTGGGCGAGGGTTCGTCGCCGCGGAACAGGGCCTCGTGTGTCTCGAACACGGAAAATGCCTTCGACGTGGGCACGGAGAGGGCCTCGAGCTGCTCCGCCGCCAGGATCTCGCGTACGCCGCCCTTCAGCGTGAGTCGCCCGTCGCCGCCGCGCGAATAAGGCGTCGTCCCGCTGCCCTTGGTGCCGAAATCGAGGAGACGGCCGTCCACCGGGTCCTCGAGCTGCCCGAGGAGAAACCCCCGCCCGTCGCCGAGAAAGGGGTTGTACACGTCGAACTGATGCCCGTGGTACCGCAAGGCGAGGGGCGAGGGCAGGTTCTCCGGCAGCGGCTCGAGAAGCGCGAAATGGGCGTCCCATTCGTCCGCGTCGAGCTCGCCGAGGCCGACCCGTTCGGCCCAGCGCTGGTTGCGGAAGCGGAGCGTGCGTTTGGGGAAGCGCGCGGGTTCGACGGCGTCGGCGAAGCCCTCGCCGAGCAGGGTGATGCGGGGCGCAGGGCGGTATCGAGGGCTCGGCGGCATGGGAGACAGAGGTAAAGCACCCCGGGGAAGCTGGCCAGCCCGGACGAGCAGGCGGCGAGCATGAGGCGCGGCGCGGTTGCGGCGGTCGGGCGGGTTCCTTTAGGATGGCCTCGATGTCCTCCTACGATCCGCCCTTGCTCCTTGGTCAACCCGAGGAAGCGCTCGCGCAGAGCTCCCTCGAAGGTCTGCCGTTCGATGCTCTGGTCCTCGTCGCCCCGTCGCCGATGAGCGGACGCGCCACGCTCCCGGGCGCCGTGGGGGCGGCGCTCGCGTGCGCGCTCAAGGCCGACGCGGCGCTCGATCGAGGCCCGCGCCCGCCCGCGGTGATCGCGGCGCCTTCGTTGCCAGGGGGACGGCTCGTGGTGACGACGATGGGCGCGCTCGCCGAGGACGTGGACGACGTGCGTAGCGTCGCGGAGGCGGTGCATGCGGGGACGAGCCGGGCCGTCGACGCCGGGGCGACGCGGCCCCTCGTGTGGGTGCAGTCGCCGTCCGGGCCACGGTTCAGCCGCGCGCGGGAGGTCGCGGCGCTCGCGGCGCTCGGCAGCCAGTGGGCGCCGGTCGAGGCGCGGGAAGCGGGGAAAGCGCCACGCACGCCGGAGGCCGTGGGGATCGTGGGCCTCGACGAGGCGCGCGCGCGTTCGCTTTCGGCGATCGATCACGGTCGAGCGCTCTGCCGGGACATCGCGGGCACCGAGCCGGAGAGAATGGCGCCGCGTCGCATCGCCGAGCTTTGCGAGATCGCGTTTCGCGGCACGGGCGTGCAGGTGGAGGTCGAGCACGACGTGTCGGGGTATCCATTACTCGCCGCCGTGGCGCGCGCGTCGATGCGTGTCGAGCGTCACCGGCCGTGTGTGGTGCGTCTCGAGTACACGCCCGAGGAGACGGCGTCGAGGACGGTGATCCTCGTGGGCAAGGGCGTGACGTACGACACGGGGGGCGCGGATCTGAAGACCGACGGGCACATGGCGGGGATGTCGCGCGACAAGGGCGGGGCGGCGGCGGTGGCGGGGCTCGTGCTGGCGGCGGCGCTGCTGAAGCTGCCGGTGCGGGTCGTGGGGCTGCTCGGGCTCGTGAGGAACAGCGTGGGGGAAGAGTCGTTCGTGAGCGACGAGATCATCCGCGCGCGTTCGGGGGCGCGGGTGCGGATCGGGAACACGGACGCGGAGGGGCGGCTCGTGCTGGCGGATCTGCTGGCGGAGGGGCGGTCGATCGCGGAGCGGACGCCGTCGCCGACGTTGCTCTCGATCGCGACGCTGACGGGACACGTGTACCGGGCCTTCGGGCCGTACGTGGGGGCGATCGGCAATGGGCCGGCGCAGCGGGCGGGGACGCTGGATCTCTTGGATCGGCTGGGTGAGGCGTGGGGGGAGCCGATCGAGCGGTCGAGGCCGCGGCGGGAGGATTATTCGTTCGTGGCGCCGCGCTCGTGCGCGGAGGACGTGGTGAGCTCGAACCGGCTCGCGTCGGTGAATACGCCGCGAGGGCATCAGTATCCGTTCGCATTTTTGGATATCGCGTCGGGGCTGCGGGGGCAGCGGGTGCCATTCGTGCACCTCGATATCGGGGGCGTGGTGGTGGACCCGCCGGATTGGCAGTTTGGCAGGCCGACGGGGAGCCCGGTGGCGATGTTGACGGCGTTTTTGGGGCAGACGGGGGAGTAGGCGCGGGAGCGGCAAGCGGGAGCGGCAAGCGGAAGCGGGAGCGGGAGCGGGGGCGGAAGCGGGTGCGGAAACGGGTGCGGAAGCGGAAGCGGAAGCGGAAGCGGGGGCGGGAGCGGGGGCGGAAGCGGGAGCGGGAGCGGGAGCGGGAGCGCAAGCGCGAGGGGGACGGGTATGCAAGGGATCTCGCTCGGGGTGGGCGATCGTACCGGCGTGCTCGGTCTCTGCAAGACCGAGCCGTGCTCGCCATCCTCGCCACTGCGTGGCTCCGGGTGGCTCCGCGCGGTGCTTCGCAGTCTTGCAGAGACCTGCGCGCGCCGGTGTGGGGGGGGTCCCGGCGAGGGTCGGGCAGGAGGTCTCGTCATGCTGAGGATTTACGAAGTCGTTTTGGTGATGGCTGGGGACGCGGCGGGGATTGCGGAGCGCATTGAGCGAAAGGACTCGGACCTGGCTCGGCAAATGCGCAGGGCCATGCATAGCGTCGCGCTCAATGTCGCGGAGGGCGCCGGGAACGTGGCGGGACATAAGAGGCAGCGCTATCAGACGGCGCTCGGGT
>JANMGF010001681.1:0-5327 GCA_031374535.1 Polyangium sp. (in: bacteria) | reverse complement strand
GACGCGCTCGTCGTTCGGCAGGTTGAACGCAATCGTCTGCACGCCCGCCTTCGTGTCTCCCGAGGAGTAAACGAGATCCGCGACACGAATGGGTGAATCCGTCCCGCGGTTCGGGTTCTTGTGTTCGTCGGGGATCGGCAGGTTCTGCTCCATCGCGGGCAATTCTGCCTTGAGCCGCGCGAGTGTCCCGCTCGCCGAAGGGTCGATCAGCGTCACGACCGATTCGAATGCGGCCTTGTACCCGAAGAGCCGGTCCTCGTACGTCTCGTACGGACCAATCGTGATCTCCACGCGGCTCTCCATGTCCATCCACGCGAGGTCACTCTCGTAATAATCGTCCGCCCCGAGCGACTTTACCACGGCGCCGAGGTACCGCGAAAGCCCAGGGTCCGTGGTCTTCTCCGCCGCCTTGCGTAGCTCCTCGGCCACCGGCTCGAGGAAGGACCGGAACGCCGTCGAATACGGGATCGTCACGAGCCCCTTCTCCGAGCGCCGGACCAGCGTGTAAAGGCTCCGCAGCGCCTCGGCCTCGCCCGGATGCGCCGCGATCCACGCATCGAGCTCCTCCTTCGTCAGGTCGCTCGGGTAATACCCCGCGCCGGGCGGCCTTTTCGCCTCCCCCACGAAGGCCGCCTGATCGAGCCGATCCCACGGCCCCGCCGAAAGATCGAAATAAGCGAGCGCCTCCTTCGCGAGCGGCGAATCCTCCTTCGCGAGCGCCTCGCGCAGCGCCGGGCCCTCCGCGAAGGCCTGGCGCATGAAAATCTCGTCCATGGGCAGCGACGCGCGGACGAGAAACGCGAGGACCTCCCGTTCTTCCGGCGAGAGCACGTCGAGGTCGGCGTCGATGGGCGTGGGCACGAAGCGCGCGAGGCGCGCCGAGACGTCGGGCAGGATCAGCATGGCTTTCGGGGGAGCTTTCGAGGACGGGGGCGTCGAGGATGCAGACCACGTCAAAATGGCGACTGCCGCGGCGGGCTCATCGTTCGGCTGCTAGCGCGACCCCTGCGACGGTTGTGGGTCGGCCTGGCGCGCCGAGCAGCCGCAGGCGTTGGGGTCGGCGGGAGGCGGCGCCGCGCGAGAGCAGCCGGTGAGGAGGCCCGAGAGCGCGACGAGAGCGACGAGGAAGAAACGCATGGATCCATCGTTTCCGAGCTCCTGCGGCAGGTCAAGGCCACGCGCGGGGGCCCTCGCCTTCGCGCCCGTCCTTTTCTCGGGGTGCGCTTCGGCGATAGCCTGGCCGCCGCATGGGACGAAACCAGAGGCCACGCATCCGACGCGTGGTCTTCTCCAGGGAGGGCCTCGCCCACGTCGAGCGACGCGACAGCGCGGAGGGGACCTTCGAGTTGCCCTTCGGCCGCGCCGAGCTCGGCGACGTCCTGCGATCCCTCGTGGTCTGGGTGGAACGAGGCGAAGGCCGGATGACCGGGGTCGCCTTCGAGGCGCCCGAGGACCCGGACGCCGCGCTCGCGGAACGAAAGTTACGCTTCGATCCAGGCACGACCTTGCGCGGCATCGTGCACGCCGCGCGTGGACGCCGCGTGCGGGTCGCGGGCAGCGACGGGCCGATCGAAGGCGAGGTGCTCGGCTTCGAGGAGGCGACGAGCGAGCATGGGCCACGCAGGTGGCTCTTGCTGCGCACGGACGCGGGGCAGATCGACGTCGTGGACCTCGCGTCGGTGCGCACCATCGAGCTCGCCGACCCCGCGCTGCAAGGCAGCCTGGACGTGCTCGTGAACCGCGGACGCGCCTCCGCCGGCGGCGATGGACGCTCCGTGCGTGTCGGGCTCGAAGGCCCGGTCGAGGACGTCCGCGTGCTTTACGTCGTGCCCGCGGCGCCGTTCCAGGTCTCCTACCGCCTCGCGCTCGCGGGCGCCGAGGCGCGGCTCCTCGCGTTCGCCCTCGTGCAGAACCCGCTCGAAGAGGACCTCGACGAGGTCGAGCTCGTCCTTTCCTCCGCGCCGCCTGCCACGGCCGTCAGCGACTCGCACCAGGGACGGCGGGTCGACGACGAGGCCACGAAGCTCGAACGCACGCGTAGAGCGGTGGGTCACCCGCCCACGATCCGCGCCGCGCCGCCCGGGACGCGGATCGCGTTGGCCGCGAACCGCGTGCACGAGCGCCTCGACGAGCCGGACACGATGGACTCCGAGCAGGCCGCCGCCGCGCTCGCCCCCGCGCCCGCGACCGAGCCGAGCGAGTGGCGCGCTCCGCACCCCGTGTCGATCCCGCGCCGCGGCGCCGCCATGATCCCGGTGCTCGGCGCGAACGTACGCGTGCGCAGGGAGCGCCTCTTCCGCGAGGGCGCGGGCCCGAACCCCGACCTCGTGCTCTGCTTCGCGAACGACACGGGCGTGCGGCTCGAAGAGGGTCGATGCGTGGTCTACGACGGCGGCCGGTACGTCGGCGAATCGGCCCTCGGATCCGCGGCGCTCGGCGCTCCGGTGCGCGTCTCCTTCACGAAGGATCCCGGCGTTCGTTGCCACCGCACGAGCCGCAAGGACACGACCCTCACGGGCCTCGTGTTCGAGGCCGGCGGCGTGATCGAGCAGCGGCGCGTCGACGAGCGTCACACCGTTTGCATCACCAACGACCACCCGACCGCCGTGGTCGTCACGGTGGAGCTCGCGCGCGCGGACGGGCACACGTTCACCGCCGAGGGCCTCTTGCCGATCGCGGAGACGCCTCTCGCGACGAGGTTTCGTGTCGAGGCGCCGCCGCGCGGCGAGGCGACGATCGTGGTGTGCGAGTCGTGGGGCGAGTCCGCGCGCCTCTCCCACGAAGCGATCGATCCCAGGCAGATCGAGGTGTGGCGGGCGTCCGGCACCGTCGAAGCGATGCAGCTCGACGCGCTGTCCGACCGTCTTTCGCGCGCTCCCGGCCCGAAGAGCTAGCTACTCGGAGTCGGCGCGGCGTGGCCGTATACTCGCCGCGTGCTCCCCCTGCTCGCGCTCGGCGTCATCGTCGTCCTCACCGCTGGCTACTTCTCCTACGGCCGCGTCATCGCCCGGAACTACACGCTCGACGACGCCACCGAGACCCCCGCCGTGCGTCGCGCGGACGGCGAGGACTTCGTGCCGACGAAGCCTTTTTACCTGCTCGGTCAGCACTTCAGCGCCATCGCCGCGGCCGGACCCATCGCGGGCCCGATCCTCGCGGCGCAGATGTTCGGCTGGGTCCCGTGCGTGCTCTGGATCGGCTTCGGCGTGATCTTCATCGGCGCCGTCCACGATTTTTCCGCGCTCGTGGCCAGCGTTCGTCACGAGGGCGAGAGCGTCGCGGAGATCGTGCGAAGGCAGCTCGGAAAGCGCGCGTGGCTGCTCATCCTCACGTTCATCTGGCTCGCGCTCATCTACGTGATCGTGGCCTTCGCCGACATCACGGCCAGCACCTTCGTCGGCAAGACCGAGGAGTTCGAGGGCGGCCAATACAGCTTCAACCCGGGCGGCGCCGTCGCTGCTGCGAGCGTGATGTACCTCGGCCTCTCCGTCGTGATGGGCCTCGTCGAAAGGCGCTTCAAGCCTCCGCTCTGGCTGACGACGTTGATCTTCGTGCCTGCGACGCTCGTCCTCGTCTGGCTCGGGACCAAGGTCTCCACCGCGTTCGTGCTCCCCTTCGAGAACCCGCAACGCGCCTTTGGCCTCGGCATCCTCGTCTACTGCTTCATCGCCTCGCTCCTGCCCGTCTGGCTGCTCCTCCAGCCGCGCGGTTATCTCGGCGGATTCGTCCTCTACCTCGCGCTCGCCGTCGGCACGATCGGCCTCTTCTTCGGCGGCCTGCGTTATCCGGGCGAGTTCGACATCCGCATGCCTGCGTTCAAATCCTTCGACGCGGGCGGGCCTTTCGGCGCGCTGTTTCCGTTCCTCTTCGTCACCATCGCCTGCGGCGCTTGCTCGGGCTTTCACGGCCTCGTCTGCTCGGGCACGACCTCCAAGCAGATCGCCAAGGAGTCGCACACGCACCCCGTCGGTTACGGCGCGATGCTGCTCGAGGCCTTCGTCGCCATCATCGCGCTCACGACCGTCATCACGCTCGCGCCGGGCGACAAGCTCCCCGGGCCCGGCAAGATCTACGGCGACGGCGTGGGCCGCTTCATGACGGTGATCCTCGGCAAAGAGCACTTCCTCTTCGCCGCGACCTTCGGCGCGATGGCCTTCTCGACCTTCGTCTTCGACACGCTCGACGTCTCCACGCGCCTCGGCCGGTACGTGCTCGAGGAGCTCTTCGGCTGGGGCAAAAAACGCGCGGCAGGCGCGCTCGCTGCGGCGCTGACCCTCCTTCCGCCTGCGTACTTCGTCGCCACCGCGCGTCCGCCGGCGCCTGGCGTCCGGCCTGCGTACCTCGACTTCTGGACGCTCTTCGGCACGAGCAACCAGCTCCTCGCGGCGCTCACCCTCCTGGCGATCACGGTGTGGCTCCACCGCGAAAAGCGCCGCATCTGGTACACGGCCCTCCCCATGGTCTTCGTGATGACCGTGACGGTATGGGCGCTCCTCGTGCAGATCCGCCACGCCTTCCGTTCGCTCCGTGAAGGAGGCTTCGCCCTGAACACCGCGACGATGAACGGCGTGGTCGGCGTCCTGCTCGTCGGCCTCGCGGCGGCGCTCCTGGTCGAATCGGCAAGAGCGCTCCTCGGACGCGTGCCGGCGCCGGTGGAGACGCGCGCGAGCTGACCGAACCCCTGTGGATCCGCCTGTTTCCGACCCATGTCGCTTTTCTGGAACCCGCCCCGGATCTCGCTGTCATTCGATACGTGGACGCGATGCTGAACGCCGGATGAGACGCGCGGGACGCCCTGAAGAGGGTGTCCTGTCCACGAGTCGCCCGCGTAGCAGAGCTTCACGGAAACACGCATCGATCCCCGCAAAGCGCGGAGGACACAGGAGAGGTTCGTCATGGAGCGCAATCGCAACGAGAAGAACACCGAGGTCCTCAACTCGAACAACCCGTTCGTCAAGGCGCCCGTGGACCTCTTCGGCGCGGCCCCGCGCCCGGTCGATCCCCGGTCCCTCTTCGCCGACAAGGTCGCAGCAGACCCGCACGCCGTGAGCGCGGATGCGCCCGAGGGTTCGTACACGTACGCGCTCGTCAAGAGCGGCCCCGAGGTCTCTGCCGAGGAGTGTGAGCGCGCCGAAGAGGCGGTCGAGATCATGGTCCTCTGGGGCGACTCGATCACGAAGTCCGCGTTCTCCTCGCCGACGTGAAACGAACGGGCCGGCGAGAGGTGCGCGACGTGCAGGATCGAGTCGCCCCAGAGGACCATGATCTCGACCGCCTCTTCGGCGCGCTCACACTCCTCGGCAGAGACCTCGGGGCCGCTCTTGACG
>JANMGF010001626.1:0-1775 GCA_031374535.1 Polyangium sp. (in: bacteria) | reverse complement strand
ATCAAGGTGCTCTCGCCCGACAACAGCACGGGCATGGAGTTCTGGATCACGAACAAGATCCGTGAAGTCCGCGACAAGGGCGACGGGCTCAAGCGCGAGAGCCGCAGCGTCATGAACGTCGTCTTCCGCCTCCCCACCGAGGACCTGGAGAAGCGGTTCGTCGCGGAGGCGGCCAAGCAGGGCATGGTGGGCCTCGCCGGCCATCGCGTCACCGGCGGCATCCGGGTCTCGCTTTACAACGCGATCGAGCTCGCCTCGGTCGAGGTGCTCGTGTCCTTCATGAAGGACTTCGTGAAGCAGGCGGGCCAATCGTAAAGTAGATCGCTATGGCCCCGCAGGAATTGCCATCGGGTCGATGTCCGGGAGCGCGCCAAAGGCAGCGCACGCGCCCTTCGTGCTTTCCCGCACGCACGATCCTTCCAAGCTCGGCGCGAGTTGGAGTAAGCTGGGACGAGCATGAGTAGCTTGGGCCCCGGAGCCGTGATCGCCGGGAAATATCGCCTCATCGATCTCCTCGGCAAAGGAGCGATGGGCGAAGTGTGGCGCGCGGAGCACATGACGCTCGGCGCGCCCGTCGCCATCAAGCTGATCGACGTCGATCTGCTCGGCTCGAACGGAAACAACGAGAACAGCGAGATCGTGCAGCGCTTCTTCCGCGAGGCGAAAGCCGCGGCCGCGCTGCGCACGCCGCACGTCGTGCAGATCCAGGATCATGGCTACGACGGGGCCACGCCCTACATCGCGATGGAGATGCTCGAGGGCGAGACGCTCGAGCAGCGCCTCGAGCGCGTGCCGGTGCTCCCGCCGAACGCGACGGCGACGATCATCACGCACATCGCGCGCGCCGTCGGCAAGGCGCACGAGGCCGGCATCGTCCACCGCGACCTCAAGCCGAGCAATGTCTTCCTCGTCCGCAACGACGACGACGAGATCGCGAAGGTCCTCGATTTCGGCATCGCGAAGGCCATCGGCGGCGGCGTGCTCGGCAGCCACGGCGGCGTCGCCACGCGCACCGGCTCGGTCGTCGGGACCCCTTGCTACATGAGCCCCGAGCAGGCGCTCGGGAACAAGACGATCGATCAACGCGCCGATCTCTGGGCGCTCGGCGTCATCGCCTACGAGTGCGTGACCGGACAGCGCCCCTTCGACAGCGAGGCGCTCGGCGACCTCATCGTGCAGATTTGCGCGCGGCCCTTGCCCATTCCTTCCGCCGTCGCGCCCGTGCCCGAGGGCTTCGACGCGTGGTTCGCAAAGGCCTGCGCGCGCGAGCCGACGGATCGTTTCCAGAGCGCGAAGGAGCTCGCCGAGTCGCTGCGGTGGATCCTCATCCCCGATCAATCGGGCATCTGGAAGCTCAACCAGACGCACCCCTCGCTCCCGAACATCGTCGTGTCGCCGCAAGGACGCACGTCGAACCCGGGCCCCGATCCTTCGGCGTTCGCCAAGACGACCGCGCAGGATCCGTCGACGATGACCCACCGCGGCCTCGTCTCGGCCGTCGCGCAGACGCAGCCCCCCACGCCGAGGATCATGCGCCCCGCCGTGATCGCGGGCGCTGTGACGGCCCTGGTGATCGGCGCCGTGACGGTCGGCGTGCTCATGACGACGAGCGCCGGTCCCACGACGGACACGACGTCGCCCTCCGGGTCCCCCGTGCCCCCCGCGCCCCCCCCCCCCGGGACCGGGGGGGGGCCCGGCGCCGCCGCCGGCCCCCCCCGAGAGGGCCCGCCCCCACAGCCCCCCCCCGGGGGGGCCCCCCGCGCGCCCACCGCCCC
>JANMGF010000458.1:0-4612 GCA_031374535.1 Polyangium sp. (in: bacteria) | reverse complement strand
TGGTCCGGGGTCGAGGGGGCGGACAGCCCCTCGCGGGGTCCGGGGCAGAGCCCCGGCGCGACGCTCCGCGATGAGACCCATGCTCAGGGGCTTGGCATCCAGAACGGAGGCACCCGCGTGCCCCCTGCGCTCTTCGCGACGGGTAGAGGGCGCGCGGGGTGGAGGACTTTTTCGATCTCGCCGGTGACGCCATCCGCCCATTTCGTGGCGGCCTCGATGCCGGCCGGGAAAAAACCGTAATGCCAACCGTCGCCGCCGTCGGGATAGGCCGAGAGCTTGCGGCTGTCGATGAGGTGGCAGGCCGGCGTCCCGCGGGAAGGTTCGTCCGCGGCCTGGATCCCGGCGCGGAGCGCGGCGTATACCTTGTCCCCGAAGCCGTCCGACCATTTTCGCATCGACGGCGGCCCGATCCAGATGCAGACCGCATTCGGCTGGGCGCGAATTTTCCGGATGGTCTGCGCGATGTTTTCCACCTGCGAGGCTGGATCCCCTGGCATGTTGCTGCCGAGCCCGACGACGACCACCTGTTTTTCGTAGACGCCTTTCGTGGGCGAGAGCAATTCGTCCACCGTCGGTGCGCGCAGCTTGCGTTGCGGCAGGTGCGCCCGCGAGGCGATCGGGGCCTTGTCGCAGCTATGATAATGGTAGCCGCGCAGCGATACCTTCGTCGTCACGAGCCACTCGGTCGACGCGCCGCCGAGCGTGAAGCTCTCGAGCTCGGCCCCTTTTTGGGCCAGGATCCACCGATCGATCCTTTCGCCGAACGCCGTGAGCCCGTGCGAATCGTAGACCGTGACGAACCGGTTTTGCCCGCAAGGCGCCGCGCGCGCGGTCCCCGCCCAGGCGACGAGCGCCGCGAGCGTGATCCCGAGCAAGGCGAACCGCCCCAACGAAGCCCCCGTTATTTGCTGAGCGTGATCGGGATGTAGGCGAGGCGCATCCTGGACATCGTGCCGTCGCGCGTGTACCCCGCCAGACCGTAAAGGACGTTCCACCAGTGGCCGGTGGGCGATTGTCCGTACGAGAAGAACGGGAAGAAGTGAAACTCCCACTCCGATCCGCCCGGGACCCTCTTCTCTTTGTAGAAGGTGTTCAGCGCGAGCTGCGAGACGCCGTCCTGGTCGGCGAAGCGGAAGAAGCCCGGGAGCACGACGGTCGCGCGGGAGGTCGGCGTGGCGAAGTCCCAGACGAACGGCGCGAGCACGAGGTGCGTCGATTGATTCGTGCGCCCCATGTGGAAGATGGGGAAGAGGTTCGCCGCCCAGCCGGTCGTGTCGGCGCGATAACGGAAGAGCGGCGTGATCCAGGTCTCGTCGCTGAGACCATAACGCTGGAACCGGCCGTAGAAGGGAAAAACCGCGAGCTCTTTGCCGCGCGGCGATTCGCCCTTGTAGAAGAACGGGAAAAGGAGCTTCCGATCGAGCCCGATGTCCGGATCACTGTAATGCCAGTAAAACGGCGTGATCATCTCGAGCTCGGTGCGGCCCTTGTAATGCGCGTAGCCCCAGGTGGCGAACGTCTTCTCGCCCTTCTCGCCCCGCGACCAGTAGAAGAGCGGCGTGGCGAGCCGCGAGGAATTGCCCTCGTAGCCGTAATGGAAGAACGGGAAGACCGTGAGGCTTTCCTTGTTCTTGCCCCACGAGTGCCAGTAAAACGGCACGATGTGGCGGCTGTCGCCTTCCTGGTCGTGGCTGCGGACGTAGGGGCCCCAGACGTTGAGCCAGCTCTCGCCGATCTCGTTGTAACGATAATAATGAAGGAGCGGCGGGATGATCTCGTATTCGGTCGTCTGGTTGCGGCCGTAGAAATAAAGAGGCGCGACGCCGAGGTCGATGTCGTCCGCCGTGCGCGTGTCACACGCGGGGCCGCCCTTCCATTTGCAGAACATCGGGCCGACGATGTCGAGGCCGTCGTGATCCGTGTGCTGCGTGAAGGTGAGCAGCGGCGGGATGTGCAAATAACTCTTCTTGCCCGTATTGCCCTCGAAGAAGAGCGGGGGCAGGAGGTTCATGTGGCTCGCCGGCCGCTTCGCCGTCGCCTCGCGCTCCTGGTGCACGTACGGGCCGACGACCGTCGTGCGCGTCTCGCCCTCGCGCATTCGCCAGAACAGAGGGAAAAGGACGTCGGCGTCCGCCTTGGGGCTGCGCCGGTTGTAATAAAAAAGCCCAAAAAGGCTCGCGCGATCCTGTTCCTTGGGCTTTTTCCACTCTGCCCAGAGCGGGAAGAGCGTGCGGAACTCGCGCTTCGGGCTCTTCTCCGAGTACCAGAGGCCGTAAAAGCGGCGATCGACTGGCTCGGTGGGCGAAAGGGCCTCCGGATCGGCGCTCGATCCGAGCTGCTTCGCCACGGCCGGCGGGACCGCCAGCGGATCCTGGGGCAGGGAAGGCTCCTGCGTCTGGAGCTGCGGGGCGTCCTCCGCGCCCGACGCGGCGTGCGTCTGGGGCTGGTCCGGAGGCGGCTGCGGTTTCGATCGCTGCTGCGGCGGCGGAAGACCTCCACCAGGGCCTCCAGGGCCTCCAGGACCTCCAGGGCCGACCTGCGCGAGGGCCGCCCCCGGGATCACGACGAGGGCCGCGAGCACGAGGGAGGCGAGCCTTGCGCCGCTGCCGCGGAGGACCCTCACCGCGCCTCGCCCTGCGGAGGCCCGCTCTCGGCGGTGAGGCGCCGCGCGAGGACGTCCGCCGCGTCCGCGAGCGAGACCTCCTCCTGCTTGTGTCCCGCGAGATCCTTGACCGCCACGACGCCACGCTCGAGCTCACCGTCGCCGACGATCACGCAGAGCTTCGCGCCAAGCGCGTCGGCGCGGCGGAGCATCGCCTTCAAGCGCCCTCCGCGGCCGTCGACCTCGACACGCACGCCGCGCGCGCGGAGGTCACGACCCAGCACGAGCGCCCGGCTGGTGCACGCCTCGGAGAGCGGCGCGACGTAGATCGCGGGACGCTCGCGCGTCGCTTGCCCCGGCATCAACGTGAGCAGACGCTCCATGCCCATCGCGAAGCCGATCGCGGGCACGCTCGGCCCACCGAGCCCCTCGACCATGTTGTCGTACCGACCGCCGCCGACCACCGTGCTCTGCGCGCCGAGATCACCGGTCGTCGTGACGAACTCGAAGAGCGTACGCGTGTAGTAGTCGAGGCCGCGCACGAGCTTCGTGTCCACGACGTAAGGTACGCCGAGGTCGTCGAGGTACCGCTTCACGCCGTCGAAGTGCGCGTGATCCTCCGCATCGAGCAGGCCGAGGAGCGACGGGGCGCCTTCGAGTTGTTCGCGATCACGAGGATCCTTCGAGTCGAGGATACGCAGCGGGTTCTTGTCGAGCCTGCGTTGGGAGTCCTCGCTGAGTTTGTCTTTGCGCGGCTCGAAGAACTGCCTCAGCGCGGAGGCGTAACGCTCGCGTGTGCCCGCACCGCCGAGCGAGTTCAGCCGGACCTCGATGTTCTGGATGCCGATCCGCGCCGTGAGGAACGAGAAAATCATCTCGATCATCTCCGCGTCCGAGAGCGGACCCGCGTCGCCGTAGATCTCGCAGCCTGCCTGATAGAACTGCCGGTAACGGCCCTTCGCCGGGCGTTCGCCCCGGAACATCGGGCCGAGGTAATACCAGCGCGAGACGGGCTCCTTCGTGTGGACCTTGTGCTCGACGTACGCGCGCGCCGCGCCGGCCGTGCCTTCGGGGCGTACCGTGAGCTCGTCGCCGTGACGCGCGAACGAGTACATCTCCTTCTCCACGACGTCGGTCGTCTCGCCGATCTGCCGCGAGAAAAGCGCGGTGTGCTCGAGGATCGGCGTGCGCACTTCGTCGTAGCCGTACCGCGCGACGTGCTCGCGGAACGCCTGCTCGAGGCGCTGCCAGCGCGCTGCCTCGTCCGGCAGGATGTCGTTCATCCCCTTGACCGCGCGAAGTTCCATGTCCGCCGCGGCTTATGGTCGGAAGGCCGGGAAGGGTCAAGCGACACCGTCCTCTTGACGCTCGACGAGGTCTGTCCTCCCTTCTCTCGGGTATGCGAGATCGTCCCGGCCGTCACCCCAACGATGGGGGCTCCGCTCCGACAAGCCCTCCGCGCGTCTGCGCGCTCGACCTCGGCAAGGCCCGGGTTGGCGTGGCCATCGCCGACGAGCTCGGCCTGCTCGCGCACCCCCGCCCCCCGCTCGACGGACGCGACAAAAAGGCGCTCCTCCGCGCCCTCGTGGAGCTCGCACGCGAGGAGGAAGTGGGCCTCTTCCTGGTCGGCCTGCCCCTCGACATGTCCGGCGCGCACGGGGTCATGGCCACACGCGCCACGGACCTCGCCCAGGAGATCGGGCAGGCCACGGGCGTGCCGGTGGAGCTCTTCGACGAGCGCTGGACGACGGTCGAGGCGGCCCGCAAGCTCCGCGAGGGCGGCACCTCGGGCCGGCGGCAAAAAGGTCTCATCGACGGCATGGCGGCCGCCGTGATGCTCCAGGCCTACCTCGATCGAACCCAGGCCTCGGGCAGCGCAGAAACTCTCCTCCCGCTGCCGCCCCCGCCCCAGACGCGCACGAGGCGCCGCTAAGAAGCCTTCTTCTCGCCGTCGAGCATCCTGTGCGCCGTCACCGACGCGACCATGGCGATCACGAGCAGAAGCACGTC
>JANMGF010001595.1:0-7100 GCA_031374535.1 Polyangium sp. (in: bacteria) | reverse complement strand
CCCCGAGGACGCGAGCACGACCTTCCACTTGCCGACGCCCTTCAGGCTCAGCTCCCCAATTCGCCGGATATGCGGCTCGTCGTCGACGAGCAGCACCTTCGAAACGGCCATGCCTTGCTCCCGGATCGGCGTGACGGAGGGAGAGAACGTTACTTGGCGGCTTCTTCGGCCTTCGAAGGCGCCGGCTCCTTGAGATCGAAGGCGGGAGGCGTCTTCGGATCGCAGTCGGGCGGAGGCCCGAAGCCCTCGGCGTTGAACTTGTACTCGGTGGATCCGGAGCCCTCCGGATCCTTCTTGCTGGTCGCCTCGATGCGCACCTCGTGCTCACCCTTGCGGGCCGGTGTGCAGTACGAAAGCAGGTAGAAGCGCTTCATGTGCGCCTCGATGCGCGCGGCCATCTTGTCGAAGGCTTCCTTGACCTTGGCCTGATCGGTCGCGAGTTCGGTGCCATCGCGGCCGATCTCGTCGAGCTTCGCCTTGCCGGTCTCGGAGCCGGCGCCGATCGCGTACATCTCGTAGTTCTCGTACTCCTCCTTGTCCATCTCCTCCTTCATCTCGTCACGCGTGACGCGATGGGCACGATCGAAATCCGTGCCGTCGCAGAAGACGACGAGCGAGCCGAACTTGAGAGGACGCTTGTCCTTATCGAGCTCTTTCTTGAGCGTCTGGAGGCCCTCCACGACGGCGCCGTGGAGGTTCGTCGAGGGATCCTTCGGCTTGTACTTGCGTAGCCCTTCGAGGCCGCCCTCGACGGAGCCTTGCGCATCCGTGAACGGCACGACGGAGTGGATCTTCGCCTCGCCGTCGAACGCGTACACGCCGACCTTCTGCGTCTTGCCGACGCGCTCCGCGAACGCCTTCGCCGCGTCGACGAGCGTGTCCGCCTTCCCGCCCTCCGTCACGCTGCCGCTCATGTCGATGAGCAGCATCGTGTACATGACGGCGGCGACCTCGGGGTTCTGGATGGTCTGCTTGCTCTCGAACTGCGAGACGAGCTCGTCGTCCTCGTAGATCTTGAAATCCTCGGCGACGAGGCTGCCGACAGGCTTGTCCTTGCCCGCGTCGACCGTGAAGAACATCCACACGTTGTTGGGCTTCTTCTGGGCCGAGTTGATGAGCCGGACGTTCAACCCGCCGCCGCAACCCGTGAGCAAGAGGGCGAGGAGCGAGAACAGCGCGACCCAGAGCCCCGTTCGGGGGGTCCGGGCGAAGGAAGGGGTACCCGCGCCGAGCGCGGCCTGGTTTTTATCGTTCACGGACACATTAGGGCAGGACCTTCGAGGGCCTGTCAATTCGTAGGCACATGGGCGCCTCCGTGACCATGACCCTCTCCCCGGCCCGCAGGACGCCCGATCGCCGGGACGTTCCCCAAAAACCTCCAGATCGCTGGGCGTTTCCGCTAACCTCGGGCGCATGGCTCGTATCCTGGTCGTCGAGGACTCCTCTGCGTTCCGGGCGTTCATCCGCGCGGCGCTCGAGGAAACGCCCGAGCTCTTCGCGGCGGGCCCGGACGACGCGCTCGGCGAGGTGGAGGTCGTCGAAGCCGCCAGCGGGTTCGACGCGCTGCGCCTCCTGCCACGCGGCCACTACGACCTCGTGATCACCGACATCAACATGCCGGACATCAACGGGCTCGAGCTCCTCCGGTTCATGCGCGACAGCGAGCGTCACCGCAGCATCGCGACGATCGTCATCTCGACGCAGTCCTCCGAGAAGGACCGGGCGCGTGGCCTCGCGCTCGGCGCCGACGCGTTCCTCGCGAAGCCCTTCACCGTGGAAGCGCTGCAAAAGTCCATCACCACGATCCTGCAAGCACGCGCCGCGGCGACGAGCACGAAGAGCCCCTCCCTCCCAGCCGAAAGCAGCGAGGGGTCGCGTTGACGAGCGAGAGCGAACGCGCGCGCGAGGAGTTCTTCTCCGAGGCGCAGGAGATCGTCGAGGGGCTCGGGCGGGATCTGCTCGCGCTCGACGAGGCCCAGAAAACCGGCCACGTCGACCTCGATCTCATCAACGACGTGTTCCGCGCGGTGCACACGCTGAAGGGCCTCGCGGGCCTCTTCGGCGCGACGCGCATGTCGAGCCTCTCGCACAAGCTCGAGGAGCTGCTCGACGATCTCCGCCTCGGCAAAGTCGACGTCACGGCCCCCGTGCTCGACCTGCTTTTCCTCTCGGTGCAGCTCTACGGACGGCTGCTCCAGGCCGAAAAAGAGGGCCGCGATCAGCCGATGCCCGAGCTCGAGAAGCTCCTCGCGCAGCTCGATCGGGGCGCGGGGGCGGCCGGCGCGACGGGCGGCGGCGGGCCGATCATCGACCCGAGCCTGCTCGCGGTGCTCACCGAGTTCGAGGAGCACAAGCTCAAGACGAACATCGCGCAGGGCAACACGCTCTACCGGCTGCGCGTGCGTTTCCAGCTCGCGACGATCGACCAGGGGCTCGACGAGCTCAAGGCGACGGCGAAGCCACACGGCGACATCATCACGTACCTGCCCACGGGCGACGGCGACGACATCGACTCGATCTCGCTCGACATCCTGATGGGCTCACGCGCCTCGATCGGGACGCTGCGAAACGCGCTCGCGCACCTCGGCGTGGAGGTCGAGGAGCTGCCCAGGCAGGGAGGGCCGGCGCAGGCCCCCGCCCCGTCGATCTCCGCGCAATCCCAGGTGACGGCCTCGGGGTCGTCGCCCACGCCCACGCCTTCGCCTCTGCCCGTCGCGCCGAGCCACTCGCCGAGCCCGATGCCGCCCATCGGGTACAGCCAGCCGCTCGACATGACGGCCGCGCACGTGCCCTTCTCCGGGGGGCGCATGGACGCGAGCGCGAGCATCCCGCCGAGAGCGCAGGAGCTCGGCACGATCAAGAGCGTCGCGCAGACGGTGCGTGTCGACATCCAGAAGCTCGACGTGTTGATGAACATCGTCGGCGAGCTGTCGATCGTTCGTACGGAGCTCGAGCGCCTGCTCGAGAAGATGCGCGACGCGCACACGAACCGCGAGCTGCGGATCAACCTGCACCGGCTCCAGCGCGACTTCGAGCGCAACGTCATCAGCTTGCGCCGCGGGATCCTCGAGGTCCGCATGGTCCCGCTCGGCCAGGTCTTCGACAAGCTCGCCCGCGTGGCCCGGCAGATCAGCCGCGAGGCCGGCAAGCAGGTGAACCTCGTCATCACGGGCGCCGAGACCGAGGTCGACAAGCTCATCGTCGAGGAGCTCAGCGATCCGCTCATGCACATGATGCGCAACGCGATCGACCACGGCATCGAGGAGCGCGAGATGCGCGAGACGGTGAGCAAGCCGGCCGTGGGCACGATCGCGCTGAACGCGTTCCAGAAGGGCAACCACGTCGTCATCGAGATCGAGGACGACGGCAAAGGCATCGACACCGAGCGCCTCCTCGAGAAGGCGATCCGGATGGGCGTCGCGCAGACGGACGAGGCGCGCACGATGAGCCGCCGCGAGGTCCTGAACCTGATCTTCATCCCGGGCCTCTCGACGAAGAACTCGGTCAGCGAGATCAGCGGGCGCGGCGTCGGCATGGACGTCGTGAAGACCAACATCTCGAAGCTCGGCGGCGTGATCGACGTCCAGAGCGAGCCGGGCATCGGCACGAAGTTCACGGTGACCTTGCCGATCACGCTGGCGATCATCAGCGCGCTCATCGTGAAGGTGAGTGATCAGCAGTTCGCCATCCCGCTCGCCAACGTGCAGGAGGCCGTCTGGCTCGACACCGATTCGGTGCGCGTGATCGACGGCCGCGACGCCGTGACCCTGCGCGGAAGCACGCTGCAGCTCTGTTACCTCGGGCGCCTCTTCGGGCTCGCCGACGGGCAGGACTCGAGCGGCACGGGCAACTTCCATCCGAGCGCGGACGCGTCGTCCATGGTCATGGGCCAGCAGGGGATCGGGCCCCCGCGTGGATCGCTGCGCAGCGAGAGCATTCGACAGGATTACGCGGCCGCGGCGTTCCCGTACCGGCCCGCGGGCGGATCGTCGCCGGGCGCGAAGAGCGCGCTCGCGCCGCGCCAGAAACGCAGGTTCATCGTGGTCACGGCCGTCGGCACGCGCAGGCTCGGCCTCGTCGTCGACTCGCTCATCGGCGAGCAAGACGTCGTCATCAAGGGGCTCGGCCCGAGCCTGAAGAACGTCGCAGGCTTCGCGGGCGCCACGCAGCTCGCCGACCAGCGGATCGCGCTCGTCCTCGACGCGCCCGCGCTCGTCGAGGAGATGTTCGCCCACGCCGATCGCGCCCGCATGGCGCACGGAGGGACCCATGGCTTCTAATCTGGCCCGCCGCGCCCCATCCGCGGTCGTCCCCATCACTGCCCCGAGCGCAGGCGCCAAACGCACGAAGGTGCAGCGCGACCGCGGCCCCATCACCGAGTACCTCGCCTTCCGCCTCGCAGGTGACGTCTACGCGGCGCCGGTCTCGATCATCCGCGAGATCCTGAAGCTCCACCCCCTCACCCCCGTGCCGCGCGCGCCCGCGTCGATCATGGGGATCATCAGCGTCCGCGGGCAACTCGTCACGGTGATCGATCTGCGGCGGCGCCTGCGCCTCACCGAGCAGCCCGTCACGAGCAAGGCGCGTATCCTGCTCGTCGACCCGATGGGCGTCGAGCAGCTCGGCCTTTATGTCGACGAGGTGCTCCAGGTCTATCGCCTCGCCGACAGCGAGATCGAGCACACGGCCGCAGCGCTCGGCGGCGAGGTCGCGAGTTACATCGCCGGCATCGCGCGCCCCGCGGGAGCGCATGGCCAAGGAGAAACGAACCGACCCGGCAGGGGCGCGCGGAGGGGCGGAGCCATCGTACGGAACGAAGTCTCCGTGGTCATTTTGCTCGACCTGAAGGTGGTGCTCTCGTCCTGACGGTTCGCCGTTGGGAACGACAGACCAAGAGGCCCCGAGATGCCCGACTACGGCCAGAGACACCACCGCGCCGATCCCCAGAAGAGCCTCGTAGGCTTCGTGGTGGGCGACGTGCACTACGCGATCGGGATCGGGCAGGTGCGCGAAATCGTGAACCCCTTGCCGATCACGCCGCTCCCGCACACGCCGCCCGAGGTCTCGGGCGTGTCCGATCACCGCGGCGACGTCGTGCCCGTCATCGATCTGCGTATCCGCTTCGGCCTGCCGCCCACGTCGCCCACGCGCTCGACGAAGTGGATCCTCGTCGACGCGGGCGTGCGGATGGTGGGCCTCGTGGTCGACGCCGTCTCCGAGGTCTTCGGCACGGGCGCCGACGAGATCCGCCCCACGCCCCCCGTCGGTGGAGGCCGCGATCTACGCGGGATCACCGGCGTGACGAACCACAGCGGGCTGCTCGTCTTCGTGCTCGACACGAAACGATTCACCGACATCGTCAACGAGATCGTCGACGTCTTGCCTCCGCTGGACGACTTGTGAGGAGCGCGCCGTGACCTCTTCGAGCCCTTCCGTCTCTCCCGTGCTGATCGCCGCTGCCCACGCCGCCGCGGACGCCGAGGAGCGCCGGCAGGCTACGTCCCTCGCCGCCGAGCTCCCGCTGTACGACGCGCTCCCTCTCCTCGTCCGCGCGCTCGGCGACGTGGACTGGCGCGTGCGCAAGGAGGCCACGTACGCCGCGCGCGCCTTCATCCCGGCGCCGAGCCTCATCGCCGCCATGATCCGCACCTTCGACCCCTGCGACAACGTGGGCTTGCGGAACGCCGCGATCGAGGTGCTCGCGAGCTGCGGCAGCGCCGCGACCACGCCCCTCGAAGCGTCGCTCGTGAAGCTCGACGCCGACGGCCGCAAGCTCGCCGTGCAGGCCCTCGGATACACGCGGGATCCCCACGCGCTCACGATCCTCGAGCACCTCTTGCGTGACCCCGACGAGAACGTACGTCAGGGCGGTGTCGAGGCCATCGCGCAGCTCGGACCGATCGCCCCGGTCGAGGTCCAGCGCCTTCTTTTCCGCTGCCTCGACAGCGCCGACCCGTTCGCCCGGCTCGCCGCCCTCGAGGGCCTCAACGCCCTCGGCGCCGTCATCCCCTGGGAGCGCCTCGCGCCGCTGCTCGAGCACCCTTCCTTGCGCTCCGCGGCCCTCTCGGCGGCCGCCGTCTCCGAGAGCCCCGCCGCCGCCCCCGCGCTCGCGGCCATGGTACGCAAGGCCCGCGGCGGCACCTTCATGCAGGCCATCGGCGCCCTCGCGCGCCTCGCCGAAGGCCCGCTCCTGCCCGCCGTCGCCGACGCCCTCGCCGCCGAGGGCCCCGAGCTCGGCGAGCGCCTCGTGCGTGTCGCCGCGGCCGAAGGCACCGACCCACCCCACCAGCGTGCGCAGGCGCTCCTGCTCGCCGCCGTCGCGCGTGCGCCCGGCGTCGTCGACGCTGCCGCCGTCGCGCTCGCCGAGGAGACGTTCACCGAGCAAGCCGAACGCGCCCTTTTCCTCCTGGGACCGGCGGCGCTCCCGGGGCTCGTCGCGCGCATCGCGCCCTCCACGAACGAAACCTCGCTGCCCGCGCATGGGGACTACGCTCCGGCAAGCGGAGCTACGCCCCCAAACCCCCTCTCAGGAGACGTCCGCGCCGCGCTCATCGAGGTCGCCGCCTCCATCGCGCTCTCGCCCGGTGCACCCGCGCGCCCCTACCCGCTGCTCGCCGCCCTGCGTCGGGTCGCGCTCGAAGACGAGCGACGCGTCGCCACGAGCGCCCTCTACGCCCTCTCCAAGCTCGGCACCGAAGACGACCTCGCCCTGGCCGCGCGGCTCGTCGCCTCCCCGATCCGCCCCGTCGCCCACGCGGCCGAAGGCGCCCTCTCCTCCCTCGCGACCCGCTTCGAGTCGGCCGCGCGTGTCCTCGGCGACGCGCTCGTCCAGCGTGCCGACACCACCCCCGGCGACGAAGCCTTCGCCGCCGCGATCGTCCTCGGCGCCCTCGCGGCCACGCGCAGCACCTCGAGCCCGCCCCCGTCTCCCGGCGATCTCGGTTTTCTTGCGCGCGCGGCCGCGGCCGAGGACGTACGCACGCGCCGCGCTGCGATTGGCGCCGTCGCCGAGATCGGCGGCGACTCCGCGCTCGACGTGCTCTCCCTCGCGCTCGCCGACGAAGAACGTGAAGTCCAGCTCGCCGCGGCCCGCGCGCTCG
>JANMGF010001594.1:0-4735 GCA_031374535.1 Polyangium sp. (in: bacteria) | reverse complement strand
GGCCGCCCAATGTCCCGTGGCCACCGTTTTCGATTCCAGGCCAAACTGCACCGCAGCAGCAGCCGGCTCCGCAGCAACAGCAGGTCCCGCAGCAACAACAGCCGGTCCCACAGCAGCAGCAACAGCAGCCGAGCGGGACTGCGCCGCAGTATCCGTTCCCGCAGTCGCCTCCGCCGGGATGGCCGCCCAATGTTCCGTCGCCACCGTTCCAGATTCCCGGGCAAACTGCGCCGCAGCAACAGCCGGCTCCGCAGCAGCAGCAACCGGCCCCGCAGCAACAGCCGGCCCCCCAGCAGCAGCAACCGGCGCCGCCGCAGCAGCAGGCTCCGCAGCAGCAGCAAGCGCCGCAGCAGCAGCAGGCTCCGCAGCAACAGCAACAGCCGGCTCCGCTACCGTTCCCCAATCTGCCGTTTCCGAATCTACCGTCCTGGTCGATGATACCCAACATCCCGGGGCTATCGACGCCCACGACCCCGGCGCCCGCACCCGCGCCGACGCCGCAGACGTCGCCGAGCTCGGCCCTACCGCCCTTCGACGCGCACATGCCCGAGGATCAGCGGCAGATCCTCCGCTACATCCTCCAGAACGAAACGCGCGTCGATGCCCTCATCACGGGCGCGAACATGTACGATGCCATGGGTTACCCTTTGGCCGGACAAGCCTGCCGGGCCAGGGCCGTCGCGCTCGCGACGGTTCTCGATCCGCACATGCCAGAGGATCTGAGGCAGATCGTTCGGAGCATCCTCCAAAACGAGACGCGCCCCGATTCTCTCAGCTGGGGCGCGAACATGTACGAGGCCATGGGCTATCCTATGGCTGCGCACGCTCTTCGCAGCCGATCGCAGTACCTCAAGTCCACGCAGCCCGCTCAGCAGCAGGTGCCCGGGCCCTATCCGATTCCGGCGCCCGTGCCGTATCCGGCGCCCGTGCCGGTCCCGGTGCCCTGGTTTCCGCCGTCATCGGATGACAATGACGAGCAGCCGCCGGTGTGGACGTACCCCGACAATCCGGCGGATGGTGAACAAACTGCGGGGAACGATTCGTCCTTGATGCCGATGCTCGCCCTCATGGGAGCCGGCCTGGCCTTCATGTGATCGAATAAGGGGACTGGTGTCGTCATGCTGTTGTTCTTTCCTCCCTTTTGGTGGTGGAAATGGTGGCAAAAGGCGCAAGAGTCGAGTCCGCAAGGTGATGCGCCCGCGCCGCAGCCTGGCATGCCGGGGCCGGTCCCCGCTTCCTCACCCGGAATCCATCTCTTTCGATGGTTTCACCGGGATCAGAACATGGCGAATGTGACGGTCGCTGCGCTCGAGACCGCGAAGGCCGGGGCCTGGATGAAGCTCGATACGGCGACGCGAAAGCGGCAGCTCCGAGCGTTCGTCCTGCTTTCCCTCCGCGTCGCTCCGCTCACGTCGAGCGATGTACCGCTCGGTGAGCTCGGCCCTCACCTTTTCCGCTCACAGGAACGGAATGCGGCCGGATCCGCGATTGCGCGGACGCTCGTCTTGCTCGTGCCGGACAACCTGCGCGTGCAGTCGGACGTTGTGACAGAGGCGGCGCTGCCGGCGGTTGGCGTGGTGGAAACGGGATTGGCGCCAGCCGTCGTCGTGGTGCTCGTGACGGCGGGCGCCCTGGCAGCGGCCTATCTCGGAAGCGTCGGTGTCGAGGCCATCCACGCCGTGAACTTCGACGACGAGATCACGAAGCGAATGCTTGCGGCGCAAGCCAGGGCGCTCGAGGTGCTCTCGCTTCACGTCGAGCGGGAGCGTATTGCGGGCCGCGAGTTGCCTTTCGACGAGACAGAGCGAGCACTCCTTTACTCGCTCGAGGACACGCAGCGGCTCCTCGCGACGCTGCAACGAAGGCCCCTGCCGACGCCGTTCTCTGGGGCCACCGAATTCGTACGGTCAGCCGCAACGTCCATATTGCCGCTGGCCGGCATCATTCTCCTCGCGATGTATTTCCTGAACCAAACCCAACAACGGAGGTCATGACGACCATGGCAAAACGAATGCGAAAAACCATCCGTGTCGACCGCAGTTTGGTCGCGGTGCCCCGCGACCGGCTGACGCGTCGAAAATTCCGGCGCCGAGGCGGGATGGGGCGAGAGGTCGGCAGGGGCGTGCTGTACCTGGCCGGCGCGGGCGCCGTCGTCGCGTTGCTCGCGAACCTCGATGACCTGAAGAACAGCAAGGAGGCCAAGAACCATTGGTGGCTCGTGCCCATGGCGGTCCTGGTCATCGGATACATGCTGCGCAGGCGAGGCAATCCTTACGCGACGGCGGTGCTGGCCGTGGGCGGCGCGCTCTTTGCGCTCGGGTATGCGGCACAGTCGAAGGCTGCGCAGGCCCAGTCCGGGCAGCAACCGCAAGTTCCGCCGCTCCCTCCGGCGCCCAAGCAGCAGGCCATGCCGAAGCAGAAGGGCGAGACGGGCGCGCCGTTCGCAATGGGCAGCCCGCCGCCCATGGGCCAGCTTCCCGACGGGGGTCTCTGGGTCCAGGCTCCGGACGGGCAGTACGTGCGCCTCTCGCGCTCGCAGGCCGGCGCCGTCGCCGACCTCGTGAATCGAGTCACTCAATCGCCGGCGGCCCGGCGGGCCGCGTGAACGGAAAGGAGAGAGACACCATGACGAACCACATCGATCCCAGCAAGGTGCAGAGCGTTCTCGACGTCTTCGACCGCATGGACGCGGAGCAGGAAACGGCGGCCCCGGATGACGATCCGGATTCCGACGACACGGCTGGTCCCGACGACCTCGACGACGACGTCGCGGGGGCCGAGCTCGACGCGGAGGAAGGCGATACGGGTGATATCCGCGCGCTTCAGCGGAGGGGCCGCCACCAGGTCTCGCTCGAGGAGGCCCGCGCGCTCCAGATGCGTGCGCGCCAACGCGGGCAGCGCGTCGGAGCGAAGAAGGTGCAGGCCAAGGTGAAGAAGCGCTCGCCGCCGAGGTTGCAGTTCCCGCCGAACATGATCCCGCCCCAGGCCGGAACCAAGCAGCTCTTCGACAAGTGGAGGAACAAGAAAGAGCCCTTCATCGTGCGCCAGGACGGCCATTACTACGCCGTCACCGAGATCCGTTGCATTTGCGAGGGGACGGCGAAAAGCGCGTGGTGCCGGATCCCTGCGGGCCAGTACCGGTTCTTCGAGCGCGCGGTCGGCGACGACATCACCTTCCTCGGCAATGTCGCCGGGCAGGTGACGACGAACCTCACCAACTTGCAGCGCCCCTCGAAGACCACCTACAACGAGCAGGACTTCCTCATTCGCTCGATTACGATGCAGGAGGCGGGCCTCCGCGTCCGTTACGACGCAGCCGACATCGCGCAGGTCCCGAACGTCGGCGCGGCCGAATCCGTGCTCGCGGGCCGGGCCTGGTTGTGGGACGACGCGGGCGCGTTCCTGCCGAAGGAGATCTTCCACGACTTCTCCGGCGAGAACCTCCTGTACCGCGCGCTGCGGCGCTCGGGCGTCTTGTTCTTCAACTGGGACAAGCGCCGCACCGGCGGCAATGGCACGACGCGGCAGGTGCTCATCGACCACCTCCGCAACGTACCGGATACCAAGGTCAAGAGCCTTTCCCGCACGTCCGGGGGCGCGCCCGTGTTGCCCATGCCCGATGGGTACATCTTCACGGACAACCCCGAGCGGAGCGAGGAGGGCGCGTTCTCGGCCGTGATCATGGTCCACGAGGACATCGCATTTCCGATCAAGCCCATCGACCTCGGCATGGGATCGCCGATGAAGCCGGTGGAGATCGGTCTTTACGTCCAGCTCTCGCTCAATGGCGTGAGCTTCGAGCATGCGAAGCGGGCCCAGGCCAATTCGGCGTGATGTCCCTCTAGCGATAGAACGGTGAGGATATGAGCGTGGCAGAGATCGACAGCGAGAAGGCGACGAACGTGGTCGAGACGAATCCGAAGTATGGGCCGTCGAACCACTGTGTCATCATCATGGAGCAGCCTCCTCTCGATGGGGAAGACCCGGCTCCGCGCTGGCGCGTCTCTGCCACGCTTACCTTGCGAGATGATGTATTGGGACTCGACCCGATCCAGGCCGATCTGCCGGTGGTCGTGGTCGGGCCCCTCGTTCACAAGCGGCAGATCATGGCGATTGCAAGGTACCCGAGCCGCGTGGCGCAGTGGTCGTTTCGCTTCGAGAGCGACGACGGCAGGGCGAAGGCGCGGGTGTGGTTGCACCCGGGCAGCTCCGCGACGGGGGAGTGCGGCATTTTCGTGGTGGCGCACGATCCGGTTTGACCAAGTCGGGAGGTACGTATGGATAAGTGGCTGCCCAACGAGCGGTGGTATGACAATCTTAACGTCCTTGGTAGCGACGATTATCAAAGCACGCCTGGAATCCACCTTGATCCCGGCATGGATCCCAGCTGGCGGGTCGCGATCCGAACCTTCATCGAGCATTTGACCGATCTCCCAGCCATTCTCCTTTGGGTGAGAACATTCGAGAAAGCGGGGCATGTCTATGCTGCGCAGGCGCTGCGTGACCGCGCGCAGGCGCTCACGGTGCCACTCGACATGCCGGAAGATAAGCAATTGATGGTTCGATGGCTCCTGATGGACGAGACGCGTCCCGCGTTACTCGTCGAAGCCGCCAAAGAATACGAGGCCAAGGGATACAGAGCCGCAGGAAACGCACTGCGGGACCGAGTTTCGCTTCTCCGGATCGCGCGTCGGAGAGTGGTCCTGGCGCCGGAAATCGTGTCGCCATGGATACC
>JANMGF010001584.1:0-4013 GCA_031374535.1 Polyangium sp. (in: bacteria) | reverse complement strand
CTCGCGCACGTTGCCCGGCCAGGAATAACCCTGGAGCAAGACCATATCGGCGTCCGTCGGCGTGAGCCCCGGGCCCCCGAGGCGTTTGCCTGCGCGATCGGCGAAATGCGCCGCGAGCGCCGGGAGGTCCTCCATCCGCTCCCGCAGCGCGGGCAAACGAATGGGGAAGACGCTCAGCCGGTACCAGAGATCCTCCCGGAAACTTCCTTCTGCCACCATGCTCTCGAGGTGTCGATGCGTGGCTGCGACGATACGGACGTCCACGCGAATCGTCTCGTGGCCGCCGACCCTCTCCAGCGCGCCATCCTGCAGGACGCGCAGGAGGCGTACCTGCGCCGCGCGTGGGAGCTCGCCGATTTCGTCCAGAAAAAGCGTGCCCCCGTCCGCGCGCTCGAACCAGCCCTTGCGGGTCCCGACCGCGCCGGTGAACGACCCGCGCTCGTGGCCGAAGAGCTCCGAGTCGATGAGCTCCGGCGCAATGGCGCCGCAGTTGACGCGCACCACAGGACCATGGCTTCGCCTCGAATGCGCGTGAATGGCGCGCGCGATGACCTCTTTCCCGGACCCGGTCTCGCCCAGGATGAGCACCGGCGCGTCCGTCGGGGCCACCTGGAACACGCGCTCCATCACCGGTTTGAGCCCGGCCGACTCCCCGATCACGAGATCACTCATCTCCATCGTTTCCTCTCAAATCTCGTATTCGGGCACGAACACGCGTACCCGGCGGGGGGAGACGTGCACGGTGTCGCCTGATTTCAATCCGAGCTCGGCATAACGCTCGGGCGTGAGCTCCACATGGATGAGCTGGCCATCACGCACCGCCTCGAGCTCCACCTTGGTCCTCGAGCCCGTCGGGTTCACGTGGAGGACCTTCGCCGCGAGGCCCTCCGCGTCCTTGCCGTGGTGCTCGATCGAGAGCTCGTGCGGGCGTACGTAGACGGCCGCGCTGCGCGCCTCGGGGTGCGGGTAATCGGGGTAAGCCACCTCGAGGCCGGACACGACCGCCCGGCCTCGTTCGACGCGGCCGTGGAAGACGTTGACGTTGCCCAGGAAATCCATGACGAATTCATTGGCGGGGCGCTCGAAGACCTCGACCGGGGTGCCCACCTGCTCGATCTTGCCCTGGTTCATGATCACCACGCGGTCGGCGACCTCGAAGGCCTCCTCCTGATCGTGGGTGACGAATACGCTCGTGACCTGGATCTCCTCGTGGAGCTTGCGCAGCCATTGCCGTAGCTCCTGCCTCACCTTCGCGTCGAGCGCGCCGAAGGGCTCGTCGAGCAGCAAGACATTCGGCCGAGCCGCGAGCGCCCGCGCCAGGGCCACCCGCTGCCGCTGACCTCCGGAGAGCTGCGCCGGATAACGTGATTCGAGGCCGTCGAGGCGAATGAGCTTCAAGAGCTCGCCCACCCGCTTCTGTCTTTCTGGCTTGGGGATCCCGCGCACCCGCAGCCCGTAGCCGATGTTGTCCGCGATGGTCATGTGCCGGAAGAGGGCGTAATGCTGGAAGACGAAGCCGACCTTTCGATCGCGGGCTTCGTACGCGGTGATGTCCTCGTCGTGGTGCAGGACCGTGCCCTGATCGGCCGCCTCCAGACCGGCGATGATCCGCAAAAGGGTGGTCTTCCCCGAGCCGGACGGGCCGAGCAAGGCGAGGAGCGATCCATTGGGGACTTCGAGGTGGACGTCGTGGAGCGCTCGAAAGCTGCCGAAGCTCTTGGATACGCCCTGGATCCGTATGGTCATGGATGGGCTCCGGGGGTGCGGGTGTGCTCGATGCGACCTTCGAGTTTACGTTTGACGAAGAGGGTCAGGATGGCGAGCAGGGTCAGGACGGACGCGACCGCGAACGATCCCGGCATATTGTACTCCTGGAACAACTTCTCGATCCGCAGCGGCATGGTGTCGGTCTCCCCGGCGATGTGCCCGGACACGACATACACCGCGCCAAACTCGCCCATGGCGCGGGCGTTGCACAGGATGATGCCGTAGAGCAGCCCCCATTTCACGTTCGGCACCGTGACGTGCCAGAACATCTGCCAGCCGCTCGCCCCGAGGCTCAACGCCGCCAGCTCCTCGTCCGGGCCCATGGCGTTCATCACGGCAATGAGCTCCCTCGCCACGAACGGGAAGGTGACGAAGGCCGTGGCCAGAAGGAGGCCGGGCGTCGCGAAGATGATCTTGAGGCTCTTGTTCGCGGGCCACACGCCGAGGGACTGCTGGACGAAAACAAGAAAAACGAACGTCACGGCGCCGCCGAGGAGCACCATGGGCACGGGATACTTCCACACGCCGCGCCGCGCTCGTGGATGGCTCGGCCGAAAGACGAAATAAACGATGGCCAGGAGGAGGGCGCCGAGCGACGAGGTGAGGTAGGGCATGATTGCGTAGCCGTCCCTCCGCAGGAACGCTCCGAAATAGCCCTGCAGCCCGAAAATGAGCACGAACATGAGCCCGGCGACCACGGGGGACACGGAGAACGGCAGGTCGATCAGCGCCGTCAGCAAGGTCCGTCCTGGGAATTTGAATCGAGAGATCGCCCAGGCCGCGGCGACCCCGAAAAGAACATTGGCGAAGAGCGCGATCGGGACCACGGTGAGCGTCAGCAGGATCGAATGGCGCGTGTCCGGATCGGCGAACAGGTTTTTCCAGTACACCGCGGCGCCTTCGGCCAGCGCCTCGGCAAACACGTTCACGACCGGAAGGACGATCAGCACCCCGAGCGCGGCGATCGCGATTGCCGTGAGGGTCCACCGCACCCAGGCCGGATCCTGCCGGGCCCGCCGAATTCGGTCAACGGTCATGGCGTCGGCTCCAGCTTTCCAGCAGGTTGATCAAGAGCAGCATGGAAAACGAAATGAGGAGGAGCACGACCGCGATGGCCGTCGCCTCGCCGTACGCGAACTCCTCGAGCCGGGCGACAATCAGGATCGGCGCGATCTCCGTCTTGTAGGGCATGTTCCCCGAGATGAAGACGACCGAGCCGTACTCGCCCACGGAGCGAGCAAACGCCAGCGCGAACCCCGTGATCAAGGCGGGGGACAGGGTCGGGAGAATCACGTGGGCAAACGTTTGCCAGCGCGTCGCGCCCAGCGAGGACGAGGCTTCTTCGGCCTCCGGATCGAGCTCCAGAAGGACCGGCTGCACGGTCCGCACCACGAAAGGCAGGCCCACGAAGATCAGGACGAGGACGATCCCGAGCCGTGTATATGCGCCGCGGATCCCGAGGGGCACGAGGTATCGCCCGAGCCAGCCGTTTTCCACGTACAGGCTGGCGTACACGAGCCCGCCCACCGCGGTGGGCAGGGCCAGCGGCAGGTCGACGAGGGAATCGACGATACGTTTGCCGGGGAACGTGTACCGGGCCAGCACCCAGGCGATGAGCCCTCCCAGAAGCACATTGACGACCGCCGCCAGGAACGAGGTCCCGAAGGTCAAAAGGTAGGCGGAACGCGACCGCTCCGTCCAGACCGCCGCCCAGAAATCGTGGAACGAGAGTGAGCTCGCCTTGATGAAAACGGCCGTGATCGGCAGGAGCACCAGGACGCCGAGATAAAAGACCGTGTAGCCCAGGGTCAGGGAAAAACCGGGCAGAACTCTGCGGGAAAGGCTCGCCATCCGTACCGCTCGGTCTATTTCTTCGGGCCGTAGATGGTATCGAAGACGCCGCCTTCCGCGATGAACTGCTTGTGGGCGTCCGGGAAGTCCTTGGCGATGTCGGTGATGGGAAACAGCCGGATCTCGGGGAAGATCGCGGCGTGTTTCTTCAGGATGGCCTCTTTGCTCGGCCGATAGAAGTGCTTGGCGGCGATCTCCTGGGCCTCGTCGGTGTACGTGTACTTCAGGTAAGCCTCGGCGGCTTGCCGGGTATTTTTGCGGTCCACGTTGCTGTCCACGAGGGCCACGTGGGGCTCGGCCCGGATGCTGATGGGCGGGTAAACCAGCTCGAGATCACCCTTGGCTTCACGCACTTCGAGGTGCGCTTCGTTTTCCCAGGCGAGGTGGACGTCGCC
>JANMGF010001546.1:0-6800 GCA_031374535.1 Polyangium sp. (in: bacteria) | reverse complement strand
ACCTCGGCCTCGGGCCGCCTGGCGTCGTCGTGCTCGGGGTGGAGGGTGCGACGCACGTACGCCACCTCCTTCCGTGCATACGCCGCGAAACGCGAGCGCATGAGCGCCTCGGCGTCGGGCGCCTCGCGCTCGCCGCGGTGGTAGGGCGCACAGCAGCGCGCGTACGGTAGGCCGGAGCAGCACGGACAATCTCGGGCGGTCGACATCGAGGCGGGGCAGGATAGCAGAAGCGGGGCCCGCCAAGCCAACGCCTCGGGCCGACCCGGCGGAAGAGCAAGGTGGAGCGGGGTTTTGCGTGGTTGGATGGCTGAACGCGCGTGCAGGTCACGCGCCGGGCGCAAGAGGATATAGTGGAGAGGAGGCGAATGCCGAAACGACGGTCGGCGAGCGCCCCGGAACCGGAAGGGTGTCCTCCGAGGACGCCGAGGAGAGCGACCATGTTTGTACATCGGTTTGGAAAGATGGCTTTGCTGGCAGGTCTGTTTGTCGTGGCCACGCCCGGCTGCGAGTCGAAGGTCGACGGAGGTGGGGGCGGCGAAGGGGGCCAGGGCGGCGGCCAGGGCGGCCAGGGAGGCCAGGGAGGCCAGGGCGGCGGTGCCGGGGGCCAGGGTGGTCAGGGCGGCAGCGTCGGGGCGTTGCAATGGTACACGACGTGCGGAGACCCGGTCTGCATGGATCCGGACGGAGGCGCGATGCCGCCGGCCGGCGTGCCCACGTGTACCACGGAAAAAGCGGGCGATCCGTGCGCGCAATCGGGCGCGACCTGCTGGCCACAAGGCAACACGTGCGGCGTGTTGCTGCTCTGCGCGGCGAGTGATCCGAAAACCAACTGCCCCATCTCGCGCGTGGCCCACAAGAAGGACATCAATTACCTGTCGGAGCGCGAAATCGAGGCGCTCGCCGACGAGGCGACCACGATGCGGCTCTCGAGCTGGCGTTACAAGGGCGAGGGCGACGCCGCGCGCCCGCACGTGGGCTTCTTGATCGACGACATGCCCGAAAGCGTGGCCGTCGCGACGAGCGGCGAGCGCGTGGATCTGTACGGCTACACGAGCATGGCCATTGCCGCGACGCAGGTCCAGGACAAACGAATGGACACGCTCGAACGCGAGATCGCCGCGCTCCGCGAGGAAATGAGCGCGCTGCGTGAAAAAGCATCGCATTGCGAGGGCACCCGAGGGGCGATGGCCTCCACGTCCCGCTGACGAACGATCCCTCGGTTCACGAGACGGAGGTTTTCGGCCCCGCGCCCGCCTCGTCCTTCCGTGCGCCCTGGAAAAACCGCTTCACGAGGACCTCCCCCGAGGCGCGATCGGCATAAGCGACGCGCAGCTAGTCGATTTTCTAGCTGCTTTGCGGCGCGGGAGCCCTTTTCGTCGCTCCGAAAGACGTGCACCCGATCCCGCGGGGCGCCGTCCTGCCTGACCCGCTCGTTCCAGGCCTGAAAGCGATCGGATCGACGGGCCCGAGCCCGGGGAAAAGCGAAGTCGTCCACGCGACGCCGGTCCAGCGATGCACGACGGCTTGCATGGACGAGGTCCCCACCTCCGCCCTGGCGCTGAGCATTGGTCTCATCGGGAGGCGTGGGAGCCGGGGCGCCGCCCCGGACCCCGCGGGGGCTATCCGCCGGTCCTGATCAAACTTGATCAGCCGGTTCGTCCGGCCGAACGCGCGGACCTTCCCGTCGAGCCCCCGATGATGTCTGGCGAGGTGGGTACATCTCCCTCCTGAACGGACGGCGCGGACACGAATCGTCCGCTCTCCCGATCATCGCGCTTGCATTCGGATCGTCCCTCATTCGTCGTCAAAGTGTACCGCGACGAACCCCGTCACCTAGGACAATACGTGTCCTACCCCGATGCGGAACAATCACGAAAACGCGGTAAACCGTGATAGAGTCATCCCATCAAGTGAGCCGCTGAAACGGTCGAGCCGACGACGTGCATGGTGCGCGACGCGGCCCCCGTGGCGGCCCTTGCTGGGGCTTCGTCGTGGCCAACGTCTTGCCGCTCGACAAGCGCGTGAACGTCGTCCGCCACCTGGTGGAAGGCGCGAGCGTGCGTTCGACGTCGCGGCTCACAGACGTCTCGATCCCGACGGTCCTCTCAACCCTCGTCCGCATGGGCGACGGGTGCGACCAGCTCCACAACGGCATGGTGCGCGATCTCGACATTCGGGAGATCGAGCTGGATGAGATCTGGTCCTACGTGCAGAAGAAGCAGGCGCGGCTGACCGCGGAGGATCCGCCCGAGTTCGGCGATGCCTACGCGTACCTCGCCATGTCGCGGACCAAGAAGCTCATGATCGCCTACCGCGTGGGGAAGCGGGACGAAGCCAACACGAAGGCGTTCGTCGCGGACCTCCGCGCCCGGCTCGTGACGATCCCAGAGCTGTCCACGGACGGATGGCAGAGCTACCCCGTGGCGGTCGGGCAGAGCTTCGGGGGCGCGGTCGACCATGCCGTGATCCAGAAGAACTACTCGAAGAAGGGGCGACGCGAAGGGCCGGCGGATCACCGCTACGAACCCCCGCGCGATCCGTTCATCACGAAGCGGACGGCGCACGGCGCGCCGAACCTGGACCGCGCTTCCACCTCGCACATCGAGCGCGCGAACCTCACGGTGCGCATGCACGTCCGCCGGTTCACGCGGCTTTGCAACGGGTTCTCGAAGAAGATCGAGAATCACCGCGCCGCCGTGAGCCTGCACGTCGCGTGGTACAATTTCTGCCGCGTGCACGAGTCCCTTCGGGTGACGCCGGCCATGGAGGCGGGGATCACGGATCACGTCTGGAGCGTGCAGGAATTGGTCGAGCGCGCGCTTGCCGCGGAGCCGTGCGCGGCCCCCGAACCGAAGAAGCTCGCGCCGCCCGCCCCGGCCCCGGGGGAGAAGCCGGTTGCGGCGCGCGAGCTGCCGAACGGCAAGGGATGGCTCCGCGCTCTGCCCGGCGGGAAGGGGAAGCCGAGCGAGGCGCCGCGCGCTTCTACGCCGCCCGCTGCGCCCGTGGCGAGGGTCGGGACGGGCGACGCTCCGCGCGAGGTGCTACCGCCGCGAGGAACGCAGCTTGACCTGTTCGCGTGGCGTCCATGGGAGCGGCAGTTGCCCCTGTTCGAAGACGATTAGACGTGTCATCATGCGACGCATGAAAACAGAATTCGGTCTGGGGCTTCTGTTCAATGCGCGCGACTTCTTCGATGCCACTACGGTGCGGGAATCTCCTCCGAGAAGCGAACGACAAGGCCAAGATCCGGAAAAAGAGCGCCCATCCACCGAACCGTCGCATCGAATGCCTGTTGATGCAGTTCGCTAGGCGACGCAGCATTGTTTCCGCGACGAATCATCGATCCCATGATCGCGGTTTCATAACGCATGTTCGCCATTCCAACAATGATGCGAAACTGGATCGGATCGATCTGAACCTTGGTATCGTCGAAAGAGACGTGGATGCCAGCCATGCGGCGCAAGATAGGCGTCGGGCATGGCAGACATCAACGCTGTGCCTATGCACATGGCACGCGTGTTCACGCGAAACAGGCATTCAGACTGCCGAACGTCGTGGTTTCGTGGTTGGTTCTGGACGGATGGTCGGGATTGACGACAAGTGCGCCCCGGAGGTTGAGGCGCACCCGTTCAGCTAGCGTCGCTGGTCACGCGGGCGTCACGGACGACGCAGCGGTGTTGATCCGGGCTTCCAACTCGCGGATGCCGCGAAGCAACTCCCGACGCAGGAAGGCGCGGGCGTGGACGCGCTGGGAAGGCGCCGCGGTGGCGTCTTCGACGAGGGCCCGAAGGTTCGCCACGACGGGGCGGAGCGTGCCCGCGTAGGACGCCAGCGCGGCGGGATCGGTGGTCTGCACGGCGGCGCGGATGCGCTCGCGTTCCCTGACACGAGAGCGCTTCATGCTGCCCTCCCGATCACGACGGGCGCGACCGCGAGCTTGCCGCCGAGAAGGACCTCCACGGGGACCTTGGCCGCAGCGGCGAGGCGGATCGCGAAGGTGCCGGTCGGGCGCGCCCCCTTCGGGTTGGCGAAGCGGCGGAGCGTGTTCGCCGGGATCTCCAGCATCGCGGCGAGCGCGTTGAAACTGCCGAACGCGCGGCGGAGCTTGCGGACCGCGACGCGCACGGCCTTCGCTTCTTCGGCGGAGAGCATGAGCGCGCCGGACTTGCGGCGGCGCGGCGTCTCAGGTTCGGGCGGGCAGGGCGGATCGTTCTCTTGCCCGTAGCTACCGGGCCAGTCTAGATCATGCATGGGCGTGGGCCTCGTTAAGGCGAGGGTTGCGTCAAGTCGCCCCGGTGGTGTTTGCAGCGCCATCGGGGCGGCGCCTTGTTCAGGCCCGCCGAACCTACGCGCCGAGATCGCGCTTTGCTACGGCCGATCGCCGAACTTGATCAGTCGGGCCCGATCTTGATCAGCACCCTCGGGCGGGGGCGGTGATCGCCTCGGTATTTCCGGCGGACGCGCGGGCAATTTCTTGTCCTTGACGCCCGGCGGAATGATGTGGCCGTATTCGCCATTTGCACGCCGCTCCCCGCGCCGTCGCCTCAAAACGGGAAGCCGCCTGGGAACCCCTTGAAGCGATGGGAATTCGCTCGAAGATAGGTCGAGCCTGGGCCTGCGCCTCTACGCGGCGGGCGGGGCAAAGCAGGATACAGAGGGCGAGAATGAGGAGAGCCGCAGGGCGACGCATGCGGGCCAGGCTACGGAAGCTCGAAGGCCAGGGTCAAGGGCTGCGAAAACGCGAGGCGGGACCGCGAGAACGTGATCAAGGTAACTGGACGGGACGTCCGGATCCTCTAGACTGTGGGCGAGCGCGCCGGATTTGGCCCTGTGTGCTGGCAAAATCACGGCACGAGACGCGGTTCGAGCATTCGGCGATGCGCAAATCCCGCCCGGGCCTTCCCCTGCGTCCGTTTGTGCATCGCCGAATGCCGCGCAGGAACCTCCGTCGGCACGTTCTGAAACGGCCGAATGTCGCACCGGGTCCCCGCTGCGCTGTTCGGACACGCCCGAGGGCCGCCCCGAAAGCCCGGCGCGTCCCTCGAACTGCCCCGAAACGCGCCGCGCCCCTTCGGTAGGCTCCTTCGACGTGTCACGAGCGGCGCCCCGGGGCTCCGGTGCGCCCTTTGCGCATGCGCGAATGCAAGATCTCGCCTTTGGTGCGACGCTGGGCGGCGCCGAAGGCGATGTCCGACGCCTATCCCTCGTTGTCTTCGCCGCCGCCTTCGCCGTCGTCCTTCTTCGCGGCGCGTTCGCGCTTCAAGAAGAATGACTCGACGAGCTTGCGCTGCCCCGGGAACGCCGCGCGCAGGTTCCCGTACGCCTTCTCCATCGCCCCGCGGACCACGAGGCGCGCCTGGATCTCCGCGTCGCCGGCCTTGTTTTCGGCCATCTCGGCGTCATCGAGCGCGTCGCGGGTGGCGAAGCTCTTGGCGAGCGCGCCGTCGAGGTCCGTCTTGACCCGCGTTTTCCCCTCGAAGTCCTCGGCGCTGGCGAGCCGGTCCCGCACACGCTCGCCGATATCGGGCTGCTCTCGCAGCTTCCACTCGGTGATCTCGCCGGCATTGCCCTCTTGAAAAATGCCCTTGTAGAAGGGATGCGAGCGATTGCGCATCGCCGGGCCGTTGAGGACAGCGTCGCTCACCGCCATGATACGCATATCGAGGATGATATCACGAATGAGGTAACGCGCGCGGATCTTCGTGGTGTGCTGCTCGGCCACGTCGTATGCCGTCACCGCGCTCTCCAGCGCAGCCGCGGCCGGCGCGACCAGGGCGCCCGCGGCGACCACGGCGGCGCGCTGCGCTTCCGTCAAGATCTCCGCGTCCGACCAGCCCTCCACCGCACCCTGGAAATGGTCGGTGTGCTTTTTGTAGACCTTGCTCGCTGCATTCACTTCGGGCAATCGCATTTCGTCGAATCCTGTCCACCGGGCATGCAACGCCGCGGGATAGGGGTTGTGCGGAGGACTGTACGAGCGAACACGCGCGAGCGTCAAGACGGAAGTTGGGGGGTGCAGCCGCTACCGTCTCCGCGGTGAGGTCGTTGCCCCGACCGCGTGCACGAGAACCCTCACAGTTTTGGCGGCTGGATCGCGTCCTTCGTGCGCAGGTCCTTCGCTGCGATACCGGGCGGGAGTCCTGGCCCGGTGATCGGCTCCCCCTTGGCCTCTCGGGCGGCGCACGCTTGGTTGAGGTCGAGCAGGAACGCGAGCGGATCCTTGCGGGCACCCATTCCGTAGGCGGCGCGCACGGCGGCATCCAGCGAGGCGTGAGCGTCTTTGAGCGGATGCTTGCCGGGATCGTCCATGGACACGTACATCGCGCGGAGGTTCAATTTGTGCCGCGAGGCGAGGTCACGTCGCAGCGCGCGCAGGGCGACGGCCGCCTTGGCCACCGCGGCGACTTGCTTGGCGTTCGGCGCCTGTGGCCATGGGAAGCTGTCGAAAACAGTGTTCGACGTGTAGCGCCAGTCGCCTTTCAGCGTGGAGCATCGAGCCTTGAACCATGCCCAGTGGATGCCCGATTGGAGGATGCCGAAGGTGTAGTCGTCTGCCAGCGGGAAAACCATGAGCGCGTCGCCAGGTCGGATGGTCGAAGCGATGAACTCGAAGACTGGGCGCTTTGTGACGCGCGAACACACAATATAGCGCTCTAAGCCGTGCAGTTTCGCAATTAAGTCGGCGCGTGGATAGCTAAGCAACCACCAGCGACGCAGGAAGTTTTCGTGGTGCTTGTTGCCCTTCTTCTCCAGACCTTCGTTGCGTGTCTCTTCTTTCGCCGCTGCATCCTCACGATCCG
>JANMGF010001534.1:0-9187 GCA_031374535.1 Polyangium sp. (in: bacteria) | reverse complement strand
CCTTCGGCGCCGGCTTTCCTGCGGCTTTGAGGGCTGCCTTCCCCGACTTCGTGGCGCTGCGCGAGCATGACTTTTTCCTCGTTCCCGCGGCGTCGCACGCGCGGATTCGCAAGCTCGTGAACCCCGCCTTTGGCCCGCGCGCGGTCGAGGCGCACCGCCCGAAGGTGAAGGCCATCATCGACGGGCTGCTCGGCAAGCTCCCGCGCGAAGGCGAGATCAATATCTCTGCGGACTTCACGCGGCAATACCCCGTGCAGGTGATTGCCAGCATCCTCAACATTCCCACGAGCCATCTGCCGGACTTCATCGCCTTCGCGGAGGCCATCATCGGCACGATCATTCCAGGGCTCCCGCCCGAGCAGTTCGCGTCGTTCATGCCCGCCGTCTCGCGTGGCATGGCGATCGTGCGCGCGTGTATCGCCGAGCGCCGGGAGAAGCCGATGGAGGACGACCTCTTGAGCCTGCTCATCACCGCGTGTGACGAGCAGGAGCGGCTGAGCGACGCCGAGCTCCTGTCGCTCGTCGCGGCGCTGCTCGCCGCCGGCACGGATACCACCTACCACGGGACGAACCAGACGATCCTCACCTTGCTCCGGCACCCGGATCAGCTCGCGATTTTGCGCGCCGACCCCCGCCTGGCCCGCAATGCATTCGACGAGAGCCTGCGATACGACAGCTTCGGTCGTGTGCCGCTCGCGCGTTACGTCAACGAGTCCTTCTCGTACGGGGGCATTGCCTGCGAGCGCGGCATGACCCTCTTCCTGCAAACGATGTCCATGTTCCGGGATCCGGACTATCTCCCCGACGCGGACGTGTACGACATTCGCCGCCAGCACACGGGGACGACCGTCTGGTTCGGCCTCGGCCCTCATTTCTGCCTCGGCGCGTCGCTGGCCCGCATGGAGGCCGAGGTCGCATTGCAGAGCTTCTTCGAGCGTTATTCCTCGGTCGAGCTCGCAGGCGAGCCGGTGTACGGCACGCACCCGATCCTGCGCAACATGGAGAACCTGCCCCTCCGCGTGCGCGCCTCCGCCTGAGCGAGGCCCCCGCCCTTCATGGACAAACCGTCCGCTCCGCGATGATCGCGCCGTCGATCCCGAAGACCTGCACGTCCTTGCCGGTCACGGCGGCGCCGATCGCCCCGTATCCATAACTCGACAGGAGCTTCTGCTCGGGCCTCCGCACCTCGCCTTTCGGCCCGAGCTCGATCGTGATCACTTCCCGCGCGAAGGGACCGGTCGCGGCGATCAAGAATCCGCCCTTCGTGCCCACCACGACGGGATCCCGCAGCAATGCGTGAGGCGACGACGCGAGTGACTCCGGGCCGAGCGATTGGCCCGCGTCGTCGAGGCGCGCCACGCGGATCACGCTGGTCTCGCTCATTTCGGTGCCGGTCGTGAAGGCGACGAGCAGCCCCTCCGGACCATGGCCGAGCGCGCAATCGCCGGGCGGGAAGGGGGGCTTTACGGCCGCGGCGGGCGCCGAGACGATACGTGCCGCGTCGTCGAGCAGGGCCGTCACGACCGCGCCGCCGCGCGTATACGCCACGACCAGGCCCTTCTTCGTCCACGCGAGCCCTGGCGCATGTGTCCTCGAATCTCCCGGAAGACGCGCGCTTTTCTTCAGAGCGCCGGCCTCGTCGAGCCGCCCGACCTCGACGAATCCATTCTCGTCGACCCAGGCCACGGCAAATCCCCCGGGAATACGCGCGAGCGCCGGGTCGCGTACGCGTGCATTCGTGGGAAACACCACGCGCGCCGTGGTTTTCCCGTCGCGATCGACGCGGACGAACACCGGCTCTGGGGTTTCATTCGGGAGCGACAGCGCGGCCCATCCACCGTCGGAAATGGGCAACGCGGCGGCTGCGCCCGCGCGGGGGGCGAAACGGAGCGCCTCGGGCGCGGGGCGCGTGCGTGCGTCGCAAGGACCCGGCGGAATCAACGTCTCCGGCGCCGGCGCCGTGCGGCAAACGAGGCGCGTCGCGACCACCTGCGGGGTTTTTCCTTCCTGCAATCGATCTCGATTGAAAACGGCGAGCCATTCCTTCCCCGTCCACACGACGGCCGGCATCTCGCCCGAAGAATCATCGCCGTGCAAGGGCAGGGTCGGCGCGACGGCGCCATTCGTATCGACGACCGTGATCGCGGCCTCTGGCTCGCGCGCCACGATCACCGAGGCGTGGAAATGCGCCTCGTACGCCACCGCGAATCGCGCGCCGTCCCAGGCGAGGACCGGCTTGCGCGGCGATGCAATGGGATCGGGGTGCGTCGCGACGCGCCGGGGCGCGAGCTTGGGGTTCCCCGCGTTGTCGAGCAACGCGAGCCATATCGCGCGGTCCTGGTCCCAGGCCACGGCGAGGCCCGCGGGCGTGGGCAACAGAAATGGATTCGTGCCGCCCCGGAACGTCGCGCCCACGCCCGTGAGCCCTTGCTCCCCGATTCGCCGTATCTCGATGTTGCCGCGCGAATCACTCGAATGCCAGCCGACCCAGTAAGCCTCGCCGTCCCAGGCGATCGAGGGCACGCCCGGGTTTTCGCCCGCCGAGAGCTCGAACGTCCTCTTTACCTTACCCGTCTTCGGATCGACCAGCGCGACGCGCACCGAATCGTGGCGTGGATACCGGCCCCGCGTCCACGCCACGGCGATCTCGTCCTTGCCCCACGCGAGCGCCGGCGTCCCGTCGAGCAGCGGCGAGGGATCGATACGCGCCGACCATACCGTGTGATCCCGCCCGTCGAGCCGCGCGAGCTCGATGTCGGCCTCCTGCGGCGCATGGTAGACGACGGACGCGACCGCGAACTCCGATCCGCGGAAGGCCGCCACCACGTGCGAGCGCTCCTTCTTGTCGGGGAACGAGATCTTGTTGACGCTCTTCGCGGCCCCCGAAACATCGAGCCGCGCGACGAACGCCTCGTACCTATCGTGATCGAGGTACACGTAGGCCGCGCCCGTATCGAGCATGCCGAGCGACGGGCGATCCTCGTAAAAATAAGCGACTGCGCCCCGGGCGACGTCGAGCGAGGCGCTTTTTTCGAGCCCGTATGCGCACGAGGACGGAGGCGGCTCGGCCTCCATTTCGTTTTGCGTTTCGTTTTGCGTGGCGTGAGGCCGCTCCGCGGGCGGTGGGGGCGTCTCTGCCGGGTTTCTCTCGAGAGGCACGACCCCTGGTGTGCCACATCCGAGCCAAGAGCTCACGAGTGCGGCCAGAAGAAGGCCGAGGGAGAAGCGGCTATCCCGCGAAATCGTGTTCATCGTGCCTCCGGACGGGTGGCGAGCAGCCGGAGCGTAACTGATTTCCATGCTCTCGACCTGAGAAAGACGGAATGCGTGGCCGAGCCTGGTCGGCCCGGGTCTTGCCGTGTAGCTCCCCCGGGGGATCCATGAAGACGTTTTCCCGGATGAACGTGCTCGGCTTGGCAGCACTGGCGATCGTTTCGTGCACGGCCCTCGGTGATGCGGGGGCCCGAGAGGAAACGCGACCGCCGCCGCGGGCGCCGAACCCGGGCGATCTCGCCCTGCCTTTCGTGGAAATCGAAGCCCGCGCTTCGGCTCGGCCGCACGGCGAGCTGCGGCACCTCTTGACGTCCGCGCGGGATTACCAGGCTTTCGTCGGCAGCCCGCCGCCGGAAAATCTCGATTTTCGGCGCGAATGGGTCGTGCTTTATGCGGCGGGCACGATGTCGACCGGCGGCTACGTGGCCGATATCTCGTACATCGGACGCTCTCTCGACGGGCGTACCCTCACGATCGAGACGAAGCTCATCGAGCCGGGCTCGAATTGCTTCGTGACGCAGGCGCTCACGAACCCGTACGTGCTCGTCCGTTTCCCGCGGCCGAACGAAGCGCGACGGGTCGTCTTCACGCACATCTCCGAGGTTCGTGATTGCGGGCCCGATCCGATGATGCCCAGCGAGGACGTGGACACACCGAGCGAGTGAGCGAGATACGCACGCCCGCGGCCCTGGGGGAGCCGCGGGCGTGACACCGGATGGAAATGCCTACCGGCGCGATCGTTTCATTGCGCCATCTTCAGCACGAACACGTCCTCGAGGCCCGCGTTGGCCGTGAGGGTGCCGGTGCCGAAGTTCGTCGGGCTGCGATACGTGCCCGAGACCCACACGTTCGCCGAGGCGTCCGCGGCGAGGGTCTCGCCCACCTCGGTCATCCCGCCGCCGAACTTGATCGTCCAGGCGGCCTGCCCGGCGGGGTTGTATTTCGCGACGAATACGTCGTGCTCGCCGTTCGACTGGAGCCCGCCCTTGCCGAAATCGGTCGTGGCCCAGAACTGGCCCGTGAAGAGCACGTTGTTGAAGGCGTCGACCGCGACGTCCTTGCCGCGCTGCGCGCTCATGCCGCCCATGGTCTTGCTCCACACGTGGAAACCCGAGGGGCTGTACTTCGCGAGGAAGACGTCCTCGGCGCCGCCGCTCGTGACCATCCCGTTGCCGAGATCCATCGAGCCGTTGTATTCGCCGGTCACGATCACGTTGCCCATGGCGTCGAGGGCCACGGCGTTGGCGCGCTGGAGGAGCGCGTCGCCCGCGCCCCTCGAGAAGATGGGGTTGCCCATCGCGTCGAGCTTCACGACGAAGAGGTCGTAATCACCGGCGCTCGTGAGCATGTTGCCGCCGCCGAAATCGATGCTGGTCTGGAATGCGCCGGCGAGCGCGCTTTCGCCCGAGGGCGAGACCGCGAGGTCGTAGGCGTATTGCGTGCCCGGCCCGGTGAACGTCTTCCCCCAGAGCGGCTGCCCCATCTTGTCCATCTTGAGGAGGAACAACTCGAGGCCACCCATCGCGCTCGGCTGGAGGACCGTGGCGCCCACCGTCAGGGTGCCCGAGAACGTGCCGGAGACGTAGACGTTGTCCGCGCTGTCCACCGCGACGCTCGCCTCCTCCTGCGTGAACTGGTTGGCGAGCGGCATGCTCCACACGTGATTGCCCGTGGCCCCGGAGAGCTTCGCGACGAAGATGTCGCTGCTGTTCATGACGCTCGTGATGGCCATTCCGCCGAAATTGACGGTGCCCAGGAACTCGCCGGCGAGGATCACGTCGCCCGCGCTGTCGATCGCGACGCTGCTCGCGACCTGCTCGGCCGTGTCACCGAATTTCTTCGCCCAGACCACGGTGCCCGCGGCGTCGTATTTCACGACGAAGATATCGTTGCCGCCTGCGCTCGTCAGCGTGCCGATCGGCCCGGGGAGGGTGATCGCCCCCGTGAACCTGCCGACGACGACGCCATTGCCCTGCGCGTCGGTGGCCACGGCCAGCGGGACCTGGCTCTGGTTGTTGCCGAAGTTCCGCACCCAGCTCGTGGCGCCCGTGCACGCCGGGGCCTGACCATTACAATCGTCGTCGCCTACGGTCGCGCAGTTCTCCGGCGTGGGCAGGACCTGATTCATGCACGCCCCGTACCCGGACCCGTTCGGCGCGCACGTCTCCATGCCCATCTTGCACAGGCCCACGCCCGCCGTGCCCATCGGGCCGGTGTAACAGGGGTTCGTCGCGTTCGGCGTGCACACGCAGCCCGCGCCGTCGTCCGGCGTCCCGTCGCAATCGTCGTCGAGGAGGTTACATGCCTCGTTCTGCGGCAAAACCTGGCCCACGCACGCGCCGAACGAGAGGCCGTCGGGCGCGCACGTCGCCATGCCGCCCTGGCAGATGCCCGCGCCCTGCGTGCCCATCGGGCCCGTATAACAAGGCGACATCATGCCCGGCTGACACACGCACCCCGGGCCGTCGCCGACCATGCCATTACAATCCTCGTCGGCCATGTTGCACGACTGGACCCCGGGGACGACCTCACCCACGCACGGGCCGTATCCGAGCCCGTCGGGCTGGCACGTCTCGACACCGGCCATACAAGCGCCCGTGCCCATCGTGCCGTCGGGGCCGGTGTAGCACGATTGCGTGCTGCCCGGCGCGCAGCAGCCCTCGTCCGTCTCGCCGTCGCAGTCGTTGTCGGCATTGTCGCCGCAGACCTCGGGCACGGGGGTACACATCATTCCCCCCGAGCCGCCGCTCCCGCCCATGCCGCCGCCGGTGCCGCCCTGGCCTCCCTGGCCTCCCGCGCCGCCCATGCCGCCGGTGCCGCCCTGGCCCCCGGAGCCCGACGAGCTGCTCGACGACGTGGTTCCAGCGGGAGCGGGATCGTCGCTGCAACCCGCGAGGCCCGCGCCGAGGAGCAGCGCGAGCGACGAAAACGTGAACGAAGCAAGATGACGCCGATGAAACATGGAACGAACCTCCGTAATGGACCCACGCGGGGGCCAAATGCCCCGCATCATCCACGAAATAGCCCCCCTGGCACAATAGGTCAGGCAAGAATCGAACGGCCGGCGGGGCAGGCGCCTCGATGTGATCGGTGTTACGTAGGCGTGCGCGGGAAGATCAGCACGAAGGAGCCCTTCGCGGGCCGAAAGACGGTCGTCTTCGTCGGCGCCGTTTCCTTCTGGAAATGCGGCATCCAGGGCAGCGACTTCCAGGCGTCGTTGTCCTGAATGAACTCCGGCACCACGAGGTCGAGCTCGACGTACCGGCCCGCCGTCGCGGCCGAGAGATCCGGCCCGAACGTCCACTTCTCGCGGCCGGGGCGCGCCGTGACGTCGTTGTGAATGGCGCCGCCGTACGTCAGGACCATCTTCTGCTCGCCGGCGTTCGCGTTGCGAGAGGCGAGCGCCTTGGCCTTTTCATCCATGAGCCGCGCGATCATCTCCAGCATGACGATCACCGAGTCGGGGCCGGCCTTGACGATCGCGTCGTAATCGGCGCAGCTCGCGCGAAGGAGATGGGGCTTCACGCCGGCCGCGTGCGCCGCGTCGCCCAGCGTCACGAACTCGTTCTTGTTCGTCTTGGCCTGGTTCTGCGTGACGGGCTTCTGTTGCTCCGCCACGGCCGCCTCTTTTTCCTTGCCGCATTTCCCTTCGGACACCCAGATCTCGAGCACGATGTCGCTCGCCTTGCCCACGACCATCGGCAAAAACCGCGTTGTGAAGCGTGTCGTGGCCGTGGGGATGCCCTCCTTGCCTTTCTGCGCGTGGGACTCGCCGATCGCGAGCACGAGCGGGTTCTCGGCCAGGATCGCGGCAAACGCGGCCTCGGGCGTGTCGTAACGCAGGCACCCCATCTCCCCGCAAGGCTCGGGCGGCGCGGCGCTCACGGAGGCGACGGGCGCGGCGCTCACGGAGGCGAGGGGCGCGGCGCTCGTGGAGGTCGCTGCGGAAGGCGCGGAGGTCGCTGCGGAAGGCAAAGGCGTGGCGGCCGAACCTCCACCATCGGGCGTGCGGCAGGCGACGACGGAGACGAGGCAAACGAGCGGGAGAAGGCGAGCGTCACGCATGGCGTCCGGCGATTCTTTCGAGCTGCAACTGATACGATTTGCTGAGCTTCGACTCGTCCACCCGCGGCCGGAGCGCCTTCAGCGCCGAGCGTGTCGGTACGTCCACCTCCGCGCCGAGCCGAGCCGCCTCGAGGTGCAGCTCGAGCGCGCGCCGGTAGCCCGCTTGCGCCTTCCACACCTCGCCGCGCAGATCGTCGAGCTCGGCCCGGTGCTGGGTGAGCATTGCGCACGCCGACACCTTCTCGCGCCCGCCGAGGAGCATCGCCGCGCTCGAGGCGTCGAGCCGCGAAAGCGTTTCCCAGAGCGGGCCAAAAAGAGTGTTGGCGGTCGATTGGACGAGCTCCACCGCCTCGTCGAGCCGCCCCGCGCGTCTCAGGCCGACGACGCGTCCGAAGACCTCGGCGAGCTGCTGGATCATGCGGCTCATCAGATCTCTCTGGGTGATCGACATGCGTTTTCCCCCGCAGCCCCAGGCGGAAGCGACCAGCGTACCAGGAGAGGCGTCGAACGTCGAAATTTTGATGCCCGTTGACGGCCCGCTTATGTCGCGTGCTAGCCTACGTTGCCAGAAAGGACGTGACGGCAAGGGTATGGCTACACATCTCCGGGAAGACATGGCTGCGCAGTCCGCGGCTGACATCTGCGCTGCAATCGCGAGCGCGCTCGACAGTGATCCGAAGACGAAGCTGATGGCTCCATTATGGGATGCCATGGCGCAGAAAGGGGACGCGCTCGCCGCGGAGCGCCGCGGGATGGAGCGGGCGCTCGCACGTTCGAGGGCGCGTCTCTTCGTCTCTGATGTCTGGTGGGACGCCGAGACGGCCGGTTTTGGTCGCGACGTCGTCAACGAGACGGAGGGTCGGCGTGATCAGCCGCCGTACACGCGGTTCTTCAGCCACGTGACGCCGTCTGACGCGCAAGCGTTCGGCGTCGATCGTGAGGTGAAGCAGGGGCGGGCGTGGATCAACGAGCTTGGGCGCGAGCCGGGCGCGGGGATCTCGACGAAATGGTCGACTCGCCTGACGAGCGCCACGGACATGCTGGAGAGCAACGCGAAGGACCGCGCGAAGGCGATGTCTGCGCTCGCGCTGCACGGCACCTCGGAGGTGCTCTACATCGGCGAGATCAACCTCGAAATCGACAAGCTGGAGGGGGCGCTCCTCCAGCATTTCCCCGGGCAGCCGAAGCGCGTCGCGTCCTTCCTTTCGGCGACGAAGCCGCGCCGCAAGCGGAGCGACGACGACGACGGCGGGGAAGAGGGACCGCTCGGCGGCGAGGGCTGACGGAGCCGCAAGCACGGCGCTCGAAGCGGGGAGCGGGCGCCGTGCGTGGGGCAAGATGTGCGATGGACGCGGGGAGAAGGGAGCGTGCGCGAGGCGCGGGGGGCGCTGGTGGAGGCGGTGACACGGGCGTGCGCGACGCACGGGGGTCTGTCGGGGCGGCGAGGGACGACCGTGCGTGGTGCGCGGGGGTGGATCCTTCGGGCGATGTACCCCCGTGCGTGGGGCACGGGGCTCGATAGGGATGGGGAGGAAGCGGCGTGTGTGTCGGCGGTGACCAGACACGGTTTGGGGGCGTTGTCAAGCTGACAGACGGGGATGAAACGGCGCTCAGCCTTTCCGCGTCAAGCCGAGCCCGAAGAGGTAGATGTCGGGGATCTGCAGCTCGGTGCCCCGTCCCTTCAAGGAGCGTTGTTGCAGAAGACCGGCGTCACGCATGTGCTCGATCTTCTCGCGGATCTCCTTCGCGGTGCGCTTGTGTTCCTGCTTCAGAAAAGTGATGAGGTCCGACTCGGAGACCGGCCAAACTCGCTGAAAGGAGCTGAACTCATCGGGGACCCACTTCTTGT
>JANMGF010001529.1:0-4711 GCA_031374535.1 Polyangium sp. (in: bacteria) | reverse complement strand
CTCGCGCAGCGCCGCCTCGGACACGCGGCGGGGTCCACTCGGGTCCGCCTCGTCTGCCCCCGCTTTCGGCGCGATTTCACGTACCACGTCGGCGAGGGAACGTTTGCCCCCGCTTTTCGCTCGAATCTTCGCGTCGAGCTCGGCCGCGAACAACATGCCTCGATCCTCGGCCTGCTGCGCGGCGGGCGCGCCCCGATCCGCTCCGAGCGCCGATCCCGGCTGGGACACGAGCGCCGACGAGAAATACCGCGTCGCCCGCGCGTCGATTTCCGCGAGCAGATCCGACGCCGCCGCGAGGTTCGTCCGCGCGAGCGTCGAGACCGCGAAATACGTGACGAACCCCTCGTCGAACCAGGCCTCGCCGCCCACGGAAAAACCGAGACCCCCGCGGATCATCGCGCGCGCGAGCGCCCGTTTTTCTGGCCAACCAAGCGCAATCCCCTCGTCCGCGACGGCGATCGCGCTCCGCCCGTCCACGTCGACGTCGAAGCGGCGCCCCGCGCTTCCGCTCGACCGCAAGAAAATATCGAAATGGCCGAGGGGCACCTCCGCGGCGAGCGGACGCACGTTCACCCAGACCCGGCTCGCCCAGGCGCCTGCGTCGAGCACGTCGAAGGCGCCGCGCCCGAGCGACGTCACCGCGAACGAGGCTCCCTCGCCCTCACGCGTGGGTGAGGATGGATGCTCGATTGTCACCCGATGCAAGGGCCCCGCGGCCCATGTCGCCGCCGCCAGCGTCGCCGGCGAGCCACTCACCTCGACGTCCCCCGCGCCGAGCGACGACGCGCCGCTCGAACCTTCCCCGAGGCCCGCGACGTCCCAGCGCACGCGCATCACGTGCGGCTCCGTCGTCTCCGGCACGAGCAAAAAGGCCCGCCCCACGCCGAGAAAACCCCCCGCAGACGCGGCCAGGGTGAGCGCCCTCGGCTGCGCGGCGCCGGCTGCCGGGAGCTTTCGCGTGTAGGTCAACATCACGTGGCCCCGCGGGCGCCTTTCGGCGCGCCATGAAGCTCCCGCGGTTCGACCTGCCTCGTCCTTGCCCTCGTTGCGTACGAGCGCGAGCGAGCCCTCGGCATCCCGCGCGCCGAGATCATCGACGTCCTCGACCGCGCCCGCTTCCCCGAGCGAAAACACGAGTGGACGCGCGTCGCCGAAGTCCACCGGCGGCACGGAGAAACGCATCGAGACGTCGATCGCGACGACCTCGTTCCCGCCGTCACGCGTCGGCGCGAGGCGCACCTCGAGCGTGCGTGGCGCGTTCGTCTCGGCCTTCGCGGGCGTGACGACGGCCGGGGCTGCGTTTTTTGCGGGCGGGGGACAAGGGGCCTGGGCGAGCAGGGGCTCGGACGCGCAGGCGGCGAGGCATGAGACCGCGACGAACGCGGCGCACGCCTTTGCCGAGGAGGAGGGCCTTTGGGGACGCACGATGGCCGCGAGGATACTGCCCCGGCGCGCGCGCGTGCACCCGGATTCAGAACCCGAGATCGTTCTTCATGAGAAAGTGCGAGCTCTTCGCGGTCGTCTTCGGCCGGTCCGAGGGGCGGAACGTGAGCTTTCGGTAGGCGGCGACGACGCAGGCCTCGAAGTCCTTGCTCCACCACGGCGTCATGCCGGGCCCGTTCCCGAGCTCTACGCGACCGACCTTGCCCGTGGGCTCGATGTCGTAGATCACTGTGACGAACCCGCTCGCCTCCGGCTTCGTGGCCTTTTCCTCGCGGTGGCAGGCGCGCACCTTCGGCTGCATGCGATCGTGGGCGATCTGGGTCTCGCTGTCCTCGGTGTCGCCGTCGCTCGCCGCGCCTTCGACGCCCGGCGGCACGGAGCGTCCCTCGGCAACAGCTCCGTTTTCGTCGACCACGAACCGGGGTTGGGAGGGCGGCGAGGGCGAGGGCGCGACCACGACGGGGGGAGGGGGGGGCGGCGGCTCGCGCCATGCGAGCAGGAAACAAGCGGATCCAACGACCCCGGCGACGGCGAGGTGGGTGGCCACGAGGAGCAGGATCCGGCCGGGAGAGGAGCCGCCGGCGGGTTTTCCTGGGGTTTGTCGGAGCCGACCGACCTCCGCGTCGCGCTCGGCGAGTTCGGCTTCCCGCGCGCGCAGCGAGGCCTCCCGTTCGGCGATCTTCGCCTCGAGGGACTGGATCCGCATCCGCGCCGCGTCGAGGTCGTTTCGGTACTCCATGGCGCCTCCGAAGGGTTTGCCTTGGGGGACTAACGCGTGTGGCCCGCGGTTCGGGGCGCGGACGCGCGGTTTTTCGGGGCGGTCGGGGCTTTGGGCGGAGAGGGCGGCTTGGGCACCGGGATGCGGTACGTCCGGCCCATCTTGATGTCGATCGACCGGAGCCCGTTGGCCCCCTGGATCGCCTCCACCGTCGTCCCGTAACGGCGGGCCAGGATCTGCAGCGTGTCGCCGCTCCGCGCCTTGTGCATCACCACGGCGTCCGACACGTGCGGCGGCGCGACCTTGTCCCGCCTCAGAAAAGCCCCTGCGCGACGGCCGAGCTCCTGCGCCACCGGGCTCACGAACCGCACGTGCAGGTGGTTTCCGTGGCCTCGCGCGTGACGCACGACGGGGCGGGGGTTCTTGCCGCGCACCTGGAAGACCTGATCGATCCAGGCTTCGTCCTCGCCCTTCTGCCGGGCGTGGTTCACGAGCAGGCGCTGCACGGCCGTGTCGATGAGCACGAGATCCACGTCGGTCTCGCGGACGATCGTCTTCACCAGCGCGAACGTGCGCTCGAGGTCGAGGTTCTGCTCGGTGGCCCGGACGAACGAGGCGCGCGGGGGCGCGTGGTAGTAGCCGAGATCCACGTCGCGGCCCGACTGGTGGCTGCGGTGCGGGGACAGATGGCCGCCCTTCCGGCTGCTGATGTGCCCGATCGCGAGGGGCGGGGCGCCGGGGTGGTCGGCCGCGACCTTCTCGATGCTGCGCGCGATGGCGTCCACCGTCTCCTGCGTCCCCCAGGCGCACGAGGGATCCGAGACGGTCCACTTGTCGCTCTTCGGCATCTGCACGCCGTTCACCAGCGCGCCCGCGTTCGGCGCGCCGAGCGAGAGCGGGCCCACGGAGCCGGGATCGCTGCGGTAACGGGCTTCGAGCTGGACCGCCGTGAGGGCAAGCAAGGGAGAAGGGAGCTTGGGCGCTGGGGGCGGGGGCGTCGCCTCGGTCTCGCCGTTTTCGTTTTGCGCTTCGGCCGATTCCTGTTCGTCGTCGTCCGGCCCTTCCTCGTCGTCGCCCGCGTCCCCGGCCTCGGTGGACTCGCTCGTCGCGGCGGGCGTGGCGCTCGGCGGGGGCTTCGGGGCGTTCGTTTCCAGCGGGCGGACCAGGATCGGCGCGGTGCGGCTCGTTTTGGGGCCTGCTTCCGCGGGCGCGGTGGCCGCGCAGCCGGGAAAGACCAGGAAAACAAGCCCGAAGAGCCACCGCTGCATCGCGGGAGGACTATACCCGCGGCCGGCCGGACCTGGCTACTCTCTTGGGATCCCTCGGGACGCCGACGCCTTCCCTTCGCCTTCACGCTTCTTCACGGTGGCCGGGGCGCGCCCTTCACACACGCGAGTGATGTTCTCCCCCGTGAACGACGCGGCGCAAGAGAAGCCGCGAAGGAGAAGGGAACATGCTCGGATTTCTGATCGGCACCGCTTGTCTCATCGGCCTCGTGAAGATGCTGCGCCGAGGCGGTTGTCACCGCAGCTACGGCTACCGGAGCTTCGGGTACGGCGGGTCTTGCGGCGGCGGCGGGCGCGGGTACGGCTGGGAAGGCCACGATCACGGCCACGACCGCGGGCACGGCGGGCCTTTCCGGACGCATGGGCGTGGGGGATGGAGGCCCGGCGGGCATGGGATGGCGCACTTCGTCCTGCGCCGGCTCTTCGAGGTCCTCGACACGACGCCGGGGCAGGAGAAGGTCATCGCGGCAGCCCTGGAGGAGATGCGCGAGACGATGGCCAAGCACCGCGGCGAGGTGCGCAAGAGCCGCGAGGATCTGGCGAAGGCCATGCGCAGCCCGAGCTTCGACGAGACCGTGATGGGTGAGCTCTTCGCCCGGCACGACACGGCCATCGAGGCGATGCGAAGGGCGGCGGTCGGATCGATGGCGAAGGTGCACGAGGCCCTCGACGAGCGTCAGCGGGCGCGGCTCGCGGACCTCATCGAAGAGAGCCCGGGGCTCTGGGGCGCGTTCGGCGGGCGAGGCGTGGAGATCTGAGGCGCGCGGCGCCCGAAGGAGTGACACCATGAAACGGAAACTTGCGATCGTGCTCTTGACCCTGGGGACCGTCGGCGGATACGCGGCTGGATTTGCGAGCCTGCGTTGCCACGGATGGCAGAAGCGACAGTCGTTCGAGCAACACGTCGCGAAGGTTTGCGTGGACGCCTCGCGAAAGGCAGACGCGCCCGCGCCCCCGCCCCCTCCCTGAAACGTCAACGCGACTCGGCAGGGGTCTCGGTCGGGGCAGGGCGCGCCTGCCCCGGATCCGGCCCGAACTCCTGCCGGTAACTCAGCTCCACGAGCAGCTTCTCGAAATCCGCGATCGGCATCGTGCACTGGCCGTACTTGTCGACGATCTGCGTGCGAATCCCCTCGAACCAGGACTGCTGCGGATCCATCGGATCGTCGTAGGTCACGAGGCCACTCGGGCGGTCGATCTTGAGCACCCGGACCTTGTGGGCCGCGTGATCGGCGCCCCCGGCGGCTCTTCGGACGGGGCTGCG
>JANMGF010001478.1:0-2370 GCA_031374535.1 Polyangium sp. (in: bacteria) | reverse complement strand
GCCTCGTTCTTGATCGCTTCGAGCCGCGCGCGATCCGCAGGCTCCTCGGGGTGGAACTCCTGCGCCCGCAAGAGCGCGCGCGCCTCGTCCTCGTCACGGACGTGGAGCCTGTGCCAGTCGACGACGGAGTCGCCTCGCAGGATGAGACGCACCGCCTCGAGATCCATCAAGGAGAACTCGTCGAGGCCCTTGAGGGAGCCGACAGAGTCGTACGTCATGACCCGAGGTTATCAGGGGCCTGCAAGGCGCCCTTCACGCACGCGCGTTCGGCGGCGCCGGCGGCGGTGCGTTCGGCGTCCGGCCGAGGGAAAGCGTTCCAAAGAAGATGCCGATCGTCAAAACGACGACGGCCGCGTGCCCGAGATATGCACCACTGCACCCAATCGCAGCGAAGGGAGCGAGCGCGGCCAGGTACCAGGGCGTGATCTTCATCGGTCCTCCATCAGTGCTGACGACCCGTCCCTCGGATCGCCCTCCGGCGCCGCAGCGCAGTCCCCACCGTTCGGGGACAGGGTGCGCTCATCGACGACAGATAAGAGCATGTAGGATAAGCTGCCACACCCCAAGCCAACGGGCCAAGAAGTAGCGGTGTCTGGGGCGCCGCATCAAGCGAATTCGTCACACATTCCGTTCCAACCTGACGGACGGGCATCACGATCACAGAAATATCGAACGAATTCAGGCATTTGTCGTCGACTTCGGAGGTCGTTTCTCGATCACCGAAGTGTGGTCGCCGAGACGCAGGCGATGCTTGAAGGACGCTCTCTGTCTCAGCGAAGCGGAACGGTGATCTGCTCGGCGTCACCGAGGGTCAGCGTGCGCTGGGTGGAGTCGCTGCGATCCGCTCGCTGGACCGTGATGTCCAGTCCATACGATCCGTCGGGCAACTGCACGGTCGTATGAACGATTTTCGGCGCGCGACCCGGCTCGAAGCGGAACGAGCTGCAAGAGACGGCGTCGGCCGGACCGGAGGCAGGCGTCCACGTGACGTCGAAGCCGACGACCGAGGCGGGATCGACGTCGAGGCGAAAATCGACGGCGTGCTCCTTGGGCCAATGCGGAGCGAGCGACAGGAACGCCGCCCCGGCCCCCGCAAGGAGGAGCAACGACAGGAGCCGGCGCCTTCGCGGCGAAGGCACGAACAAGGGCGCGACCGATCCAGACTGCGGCTCGGCTCGGTCGTCCGTCGTGCGCGGTTCCATCGCGCGCAACCTGACGAGAGGACGTGGGGAAGTCAACGGGCCGCGCGCTCGGGAGGAGCGACGGGCGAGCGAGGAGGTCGCTCGAAGAGGTGGCGGGGATTCAGGGCGTGCGGTTCGCGCGGATGCGGCCGACGAGGCCGGTGACGACCTGGTCCGGCAGCGCGGCGAACGGAGGCATCTTGTTGCGACCTTTGCGGATGACCTCCGCCATCTGATCGTCCGTCACCTGCGTCTGCCAGTCGGCTCGGGTGAGATCGGGCGCGCGCATCATCGGACCCTGGGGTCCGTCGCCTCGACCACGCTGGCCGTGACAGGTCGCGCAGTTGCGCTGCCAGGCGATCTCCACGAGGCTCTGGTCGGGCCCCTCCTGCGCAGAGCCGCGAGGGCGCGCGGCGACCTGCCCAGGCTGTTGACCGAGGGGCTGATCGTGATCGGCTGCCTTCCACTCGCGCACGTCACGCGAGCCGCGATCACAACCCGTGGCCGCGAGGAAAAGCGAGAAGCCGAGGAACAGGCCCCCAAGCGTCGAGGAGTTCATGGCCATGAAGGGATGATGGGCCCGGGGCAGGTTGGCCAGCGTTTTTCGTGGCCACATTCGCGTCACCGCGAAACGCGCCCCGGGTCGTGGGAGGGGAGAACGGAGAGGGAGAGGGAGAGGGAGAGGGAGAGGGAGAAGCTCGTCAGGGCGCGCAGGCGTCGAGCGTCTTGGGTGCGCCGCCGTCGACCGGCATCTTCATGATGGGCTTGCCGTTGAGCGCCGCGTTGATGAAGTCGGTGCGGCGGTTCTGGGCCTTGCCCTCGGGGGTCTTGTTGTCGGCGACCGGCTTGGTCACGCCGAAACCGACCGCGATGAGGCGCTTGCAGTCGACGCCCTTGCCCACGAGGTACTTCGCGGCCGACTGAGCGCGGCGCGCGGAGAGGTCGAGGTTCTTGGCGGCGTCGCCGTCCGCATCCGTGTGGCCCTCGATCCGGAGGAGCGTCACGGTCGGCTTGCTGTCGAGGTACGCCTTCACGGCGTCGAGGATCGGGAAGCTGATCTCCTCGAGCTCGGCGCTGCCCGTCTTGTAGACGATGGCGCCGGGGAGGAGGAGCTTGTTGCCCTCCATCTTGAGCTCGGGCGCCGGGGCCGCAGCCGGGGGCGGCGGGGGCGGCGGCGGCGGGGGCGGCG
>JANMGF010001469.1:0-8083 GCA_031374535.1 Polyangium sp. (in: bacteria) | reverse complement strand
GCAAAGCGGTGCAGCGAACGGGTCAAGTCCTCGACGGTGTAGCCCCTGCCAATCACGACAATGGTGCCGTCTTCACGATCTGGTCGATCATCTTGCTCTGGAAGAATTTCTGGAGATTGAACAATTTTGCGAACAGTTTGTACCAACAGCCGACCAGCAGGAGTTCTCACCACGCCTTTAACCCGCACGACGTCATGGCCGCGCGCGTGCAGGAGGAGATCGAGTCCGAGGGGACACGACGCTTCATCCTGCGCATGGAGACGCCGCGCGCGACGGAGGTCGGCGCGCGCAGCGTGTTGTCACTGTTCGCTGATGGTCGCGCGCTCGCCGAGTCGCTGCGCGCCAAGGGGCCCGACGCGATCCAGCCGTACCTCCAGGTGGCGGATGGAGATGCTGGCCGCGACCCGCACACCGGACTCTCGTACAGCGACATCTTCCGCTACTTCCGGATGTACTGGTCGTTTCCGATGTCCAGCACGCCTGGGCGCATGATCCCGTTCCTCATCCGAGACGCTGGCCAACCTTCGCATCCCGTATGCGGGCTCATCGCGATCGCGAGCCCGGTACCTCGACTCACCCCTCGCGACGAGACGCTCGGCTGGACGGCGACGTGGCTCGAGGGCGTCGTGATGGCGCTCGACTTTCCGCCCGACGATCCCGCGCCGCACCTCCGCGCGCTCGTGGACGCGTGGCGAAGGTCGCCGGACCGCGCGATGAACCCCTCGTCGATCATCGAGGACGTCGCGGCGCTCCTCAAGCTCGCGCCGACCCGTGATCCCGACGGGCTCGCCGCGGCCATCATGGCGCTGCCACGTGCGCAGCGCGCGCGCCGCGCGGAGCAAGCACGCCGGGCCATCCTGGAAGACCTACGTGAAGAGCTTCGCGCTGCGCTCGAGGCGATCTCGTTCAGCGGGTTCGGCTTCACGCACGAACAAGCGCTCGAGCGGCCCGCCAAGGCGCGACAAACGCTCGAGGGGCGGAAGGCTGACGCGTACGAGCGGTGGCACGAGTCACGTAGAGTCACGGCGGCTGGGGGCACGCAAAGCGCGCGGCTCGACAAGGGCGCTCTCGAGGCGGAGCGCACGATCCGCGAGGCGGCGAAGGAGCCGCTCTTCCTGAAGAAGCGGATCGTCCAAGCGGCAAACATCCTTCGGGCATGGGAGGAGATCATGCCCCGACCAGGGGAGTCTCCCGGTCACCTCCTCCGCGCGTGGACGCTCGGGGACGGCAAGCGCGCCGTGGCGCTGACGGGCGGCGAGCGCGTCACGCGCGGGCTGCGGGCGGCGATGCTCTACCGGCAGAACCGAATCGTGGCGTCTCAGGTCGCCGACGTCTGCGTGTGCGGCGCTGTGCCGCCGTATGGCCCTCTGCTCGGCGGGAAACTCGCCGCGCTCGCCGCGCTCTCGAGGGAGGTCGCGGCAACCTACCACGGGCGCTACCACGACAAGTCCTCCGAGATCACCTCTCAGATGGCCGCGCGCGCGTTCAAGCGTCCTGCTGACTTGCTCGCCCTGACAACGACGAGCTTCTACGGCGTGGGCAGCTCCCAATACGAGCGGCTCGTGCTGCCCAACGGCGATGATGAGATCCGCTGGCGGCCGGTCGGCCGCAGCAAGGGCAATGGCTCGATGCACTTCTCTCGGCGCACCGCGGAGCTCATGGACCGCCTGCTGAAGCTCGAAACGGGGAAACACCTCATTACCAGCCGCTTTGGCGAGGGCCCCTCCGAGCGCCTGAGGAAGATCCGCGACGGCCTCCAGAAGCTGGAGATTGACGCCGACGAACTGTTGCAGCACGGCATGCCCAGGCTCGTGTACGTCGCGGAGCTTTGCCCACGGAAGACGAGGCCTGGCGCCCGCGTCGCAGCGCCGGCGTGGCGCCGCGCCGGGCCTAGCATGGACGACGTCGTGCGGTTTTGGCAGCGACGCTGGCTCGCGAGCCGGCTGAAGTCGACACCCGAGGTGCTCGACGAGGTGCAGGCGTTCTCGCGCGAGGCTGCGTTATTGAGCCGCCGCATTCGGCCCTTGAGCTCCTGGAGGCAGGGAGGTTCACGTTGAGCTACGAGCTGCTGACGAGTCTCTACTACGGCACGGGTACGAACGCGGACCTCACGTCGCGCGCGTCACGGGCGCGGCTGCATATCCAGACCCCGCTTGAACAGCTCGTCCCCGCGGCGCTGCGGCGCGGGCTCGACGTCGTGCTCACCGGCAACCCCGGCGACGGCAAGTCCCACCTCGCCCGGACGCTCCAGGACGAAGGGCTCCTCGGGGACGCCGAGGTGCTCCTCGATCTATCGGCGCGCCCGACGGCGGAGGTGGTCACGGCGTGGGCGTCGTGCCGGAAGACGGGGAGGCGCTTCGTGCTCTGCGGCAACGAGGGACCTCTCGCGGAGCTGATCGAGGAGGGGCTGCGCACGCCCGCGCTAAAGACCGTTGCCGCCGAGCTGCGCGGGCAGCTGCGGAAGCTCGTGGTGTCCGACAAGTCGGCACTCCCATCGGAGCCGAAGGCCGTGATGTTGATCGACCTCGCGGACCGGAGCGTGCTTGATGAGCGGCTCGTCGTCGCCGCGCTCGCGAAGGTGAGCTCGGAGGATTTCCTGCCGGAGCTGGGCGACCTCTCGACGGAGTGCTCTGCGGGGCGGAACCTGCTGATGTTGCAGGAGCCCGAGGTGCGCGCCCGGCTGGCACGCCTCCTCGTGCTGGCAGGGCGAAGATCGGGAGAGCACGTTACCTTCCGCCAGCTCTGGGCGGCGATCGCCTACGCCGTGTCTGCGGCGAAGCAAACCTCGACGCTGCGCGCAGATTACTCGCGCGAGCTCGTCGGTCTCGGGACCACGCCGCTAGACAACCTGTGCGCTCCCAGAGGCGATGGCCTCCTCATGACTGCTGCGCGGAGCTTCGCCGATCCAGCGCGCTTCACGGACCCTGGGCTGGACGAGGTGCTCTGGACGAACGGCGAGCCGGAGGCGGGCAAATGGCTCGTCGACATGCCACTCCACCATGAGCCCCCTGCCCGCCGCTGGGCGCGCGGGGAGCAGAACCTCGCCCTCAAGCAGTTGCAGGAGCTCAAGCGGTTCGTGGCGCTCGCGCACGAACAAGGCTCCATCCTCATCGACGGGATCGCCCGCGCCGCCGCGCTCCCCAGCGCCAGCGGCGACGCCGACCTCCACCGCGACATCCTGCTCGGGCTGCGGCGGCTCTACCTCGCCGCGTCCGACGAGGACGCCGCCCCGGCATGGTTGATCACCGGCATCCCCCTCTGGCTCGGCTTCACGTACGAGGATACGCCTGCGCACGAGCGCCCTCACGTCGCCGTGCGTGCCCTCGCGGACGACGAGTTCGAGGTCCGGCGTCCCCTTCGCGCCCCCTGGATCGCCGACGCCCTTGGGCCCCCGCCAGAAGTCGCGTGGCTGTACCACCGTGCTTCCGGAGTCTCGCTGCGCGTCGATCCTGAGCTCCTCGCGGCACTCCGCGCGGCTTCCGGGACGTCGGGGCCCGTGTCGATCCCCGAGCCCGTGCAGCGGTTCCTCGTGCGGCTCGCGGGGTGGGACGAAGAGACCCGCGCCCGCGGGCCGGTGGACGAGGAGGCCGCGATCATCGAGCGTCCGAGGGGTGAGCTGGTCGCGGCGGCGCGCGTGCGCTCGGAGAAGAACGGAGCAGCGAGGTATGTCTAGCACCCGCAAGGTCGAGTTTGAGGCCGTTCGCCGGACCCTCATGGGGGACCAGGAGGTCCCCGGGGCCTTCGAGCAAGCGCTCGGCTTCCGCGCGGCGACGACGGCCTACAAGGGCGTTCACCTCATGAATGACGTGGCGCAATCCATCCTCGGAGGCGCGCCGGCCCACGGCGGAGACTTCCTCTCCCGCGTGATCCGGTTCGACGTCGAGGACGAAGACAACAGCGAGCGCGCGATGCGCAGCGATAAGCGATTCGGCGCCGCGTTCAACCAGGCGTTTCCGCCGTCGCTCGGCCCGCAGCGCGTCGAGGATCTCCGCCGCGCCGCACGCGTCGTCCTGAACGCGGATGGCGGTTTGTACGCACCCGGCACGTCGATGGCGAGCCCGCTCGCGACGCACAAAGCCCTCCTGGGATTCGAGGGGTTCCGGCGCTTCCGAATCGGCGGCTACCTCGCGAATGCTCTCGCGGCCGAGGGGCGTCAGCGATTGACGCGCCTGCTCGAGGACGATGGGGATCCGATCACGCGCGCGTTCCGCCCGCTGCTCCTCGAGGCGGACCTCGTCGACAAACAGCCACCCAAGGAGATGAAGCGGACGGCGTTCGACGAAGCCCTGGGGCGCAGGCTCTCGACGCTCCTCGCGCAACCTTTGAGCAAACCGGCCCTCCTTCGGCTCTTCGCGCTCGGGGCGAGCCTCGGGATCGTGCTGAAGTTCCTCGGCGCGGGGCGCCCGCACGGGCGCCCGCTCCAGCTCGCGCTCGTCGCCGAGCAGCAAGGGCCCAGGAAGCCCCTGCGGCAGGAGGCAGTGGCGTCGTTCAAGCGCGGCGTCGATGCCTTCGATCAATGCGTCGCAAAGCTCATCCCGAGCCACCCTTACGCGCAGGAGATCGAGGCCAAGCCGAAGGCCAAGGCCGATTGTCTGGAGGTGCCTCGTGGCCCGCTCGCCGGCAGCGCCGAGGGCATCATCGCCGCCGCGCGCGACTATGGCGGCAAGGGCGACGAGAAGGATTTGTATTGGCCCGACAAGTTTTTCGTGGCGTTCGGCCGCAAGGCTGGATGCGTCTTGCCGCGCAAGGATCAGGCGGGATGGGGAAAGCACCTCGCGCTCACGGCCGAGTTCGTCGAGGTCCTCGTCCTCATGTTCGTCCCGCGTGGCTCTGCGCCGCGCCCGTGGAACGACTTCTGGCGTAGCGCCCGAGAGGAACTCGGGGTCATCGTGGGGAGCAACGTGTCAGCCGACACGGCTGCTCTGGAGTCGATCGGGATCGAGAACGTCAGCGCCGAGCAGCTCGCGGAGAATGCGGAGATGCTGCTCTCGAGCGCGGTGCGCCGGGGTGTGGCGCGTCGCCTGCCGGATGGCGGTGCGGAGGTCGGTGGAGAGCTGTCATGAAGGTATCTACGCTCATCGCCCTGGCGGCCAGCGACATCTTCAAGGAGGAGCCGCAGCGCCTCGGGCTGCGAATCTGCCCCATCACTTTGACGGCATCCGAGCTCGTCGACGTGGTGAAGGAGCTGCGCCGGGTCCTCGGCGCGAAGGTCTTCATCGTCGGCTCCGCGCCCGGCGTCCCGGTCGAGCGCTCCGAGCGGACGATGATCGCGCCGGATCACCGCGCTGCCGAGCAGGCGACGGCCTGGCGGAATAGCGTCGAGGTCAAGTCCAAGGAGCACCTGATTTACGTCAGCGTGGAGGACCACCCGAAGGCGAGCGGCCTGAAGGATTGCCTCGTCCCCGTTCGAGAGGACGACCTCCGGGATGCTTTCCTGGCGTGGTGCGACGACCAGAAAAACAGCGGGATGCCCGCCGGGTTCGCGGAGTCGCTGAAGAAGTCGGGGCTCGATCGCCAGGTCCGCATCGCCACGCTCTGCGAGTTCGCGCAAGCAGCGAAGACTGCAGGGGCGCGATTGCCGGCCTGGGAGGCCGTCGGGAACAGCCTCCCCGTCATGGGGCTGGCGCGCGACACGAGGCTATCGAAGGCGGACGCGGCGGATCGGCTCGCCGCGAATGCGAAGATCGTGAGGGCTGCGCAGACGGGAGAGTCGCGGAAGCGCACGGCGGAGGGGCCGCTCTCCGAAATGGAGGCCCAGGTCCAGGAGGCCCTCGCGAGCTCGACAGGGCAGGCGCGTCAGAATGCGCTAGCAGCGATCGATCTGAAGCCGTTGACCACACGTCAGCTCGCCCCGCCGAAAGCGACGAGGCCGAAGCCGTCCCCCGTCGCGCCTCCGGAGCCTGTGGCACCTCCTGCGAAGCCCGGCAAAGCGAAGGCTGCGAGCGCCCCAGAGCCGCCGCCGCCCGCGCCAAAGGGAAAAGGGCGCGCCGAGAGTCCTCCGGTCAAGGCGTCGCCAAAGGTCGAGCCCAGAGCTTCACGTGACGCTGACGTCCTCGAGGTTGAAGAAGAAGAACACGAGGTCGAGCAGGCCGAGGAAGCGTCGCCTGCGCCGGGGCCTGCGAAACACGCGCGCGCTCATGCTCCGGCTTTGCCGAAGGGGCTCGCGGTGCTCGTGGACGAGTTGCTCCGCGACGAGGGGCATCCGGTCGAGGCGACGTTGCGTGTCGGGGCGCGCTCGTTTCTCGAAGGATTGCCGAAGATTGCGACGCTCGGCATGCGACGCTCGGAGCGTGCGCTCAAGGAGCTGCCGAGGGAATGGGCCGCGTGGTCAAAAGCGCGGAAGAACCTCCTCGAGGCGATCGCGTTCGTCTTCGAGGGGCAGAACGCTGGGGTGCTGCTCGCCGGCGCATTGTCGAAGCTGCTCGAGGATGGAAATGTCGAGCGAGCGGCGCGCCGCTTCGTAGACGCGACCATCGCGCTCTACAACGCGGCGGTCGACGCCGACCAGGCCACCATGCGGGAGGTCCTCGCGCTCGATACGTGCGCGATTCGCGATAGCGGAGGCGTGACCGTCCGTGTCGCAGGTCCGACGCACCTGCTCACGCTGGGGCTCGCGTACATGCGGCAACGGGCGCTCGCGTCGCTGTCAGATTCGGCGCGGAAGCGCGTCAAGCGGGCGATCGAGGCAGCGCCGTCGGCGCCGGCCGAGTTCTTGGAGGTGGACGGGGCGGAGCTCGGGTATTCGGGGACCGAGGGCGGCCTGCTGGTCTTCGAGCGGACGCCGGATGTGAGCCCTCAAAGCTCGCTCATCGAGCTGGGCGAGCAGCTCATCCGCCGGTATCTATCGCTGTGCCCCCATGCGCTCCTCGGGTGTCGCGTCGCGATCTACAACGATCGCGAGGCGGCTCCCTTGATCGAAGGGCTTTCGCGTGGCGCCATTGCATTCGAGGCGCCCAGCCTGCACGAGCTCTCCGTGCTTTGCGCTCGCCCGCCGGATCTCTCGGGTCGGTCCTTTACCGCGTCGCAGGGGCTCCTCGGCGAAGGGCGGTTGCGTCTCGGCCCCCTCCCCGTCGGCGCGGCCACCGCTGGCGCGGATGCGCCGCATATCGCCATCCATGTCGGCCGCCCGGCGTCCTTGCAGGCAAATGAAGAGCCGGCCTCCCCTGCGCACCAGACCTTCTCGGCGCCAGAAGGGCCGGTGCGGACGATCTTCGAGCTGCGGGAGCATCGGCTCCGGGTTCGCACGTCGATCGCTGGCGTCCCGGAGCTCGAGGCGTTCGAGGCGCTTCATGCCGCGTCACGCGGCAGGGCAGCGCAGCGCGCGTTCATTGCGGATGCCTCGGGGCTGTCGCTCCGTGCGGAGCTCGAGCGGCTGCATCTCGGCAATGCGACGTGGGGCGTTATCGTGGGACCGAGCGTCGGGAGGAGGCCTCCACTGCGCTCGTTCCTGCTCGTGCACGAGCGGGTGGATGAGCATGCGACGTGCGCGGTCGTGACGCGTGACGTGCGGCCCGCGATCCGGGCCGTGCAACAGGGTCTGCGCAAGGTCGAGCTGCACGAAGAGCGCCCGAAGGCACTGCAGTCGCTCGCTACGAGGCTCGCATCGGCGACGCGCGCGGGGCTCGTGTCGCTGCGGCGTACGAATGAGCAGCTCGTCGCGGCGGGGCTGCTTGCGATCGAGATCGGGAGGAGAGCCGGGGGATCGACGCCGCCGGTGATCGCGCCGATCGAGGGGCAGAGCTACGAGGCGCTGGTCGGCGAGCCCTACGATGACTCGCAGGGGATGGTTTGGCTCGGCGTGACCAAGAAGGACGACGGGCTGTCTTTCCTGCTCGGGTATACGACGCTGGATCCGAACGTCGATGTGGACCTCTCGAAGGCGCAGATCGGCGGGGAGCTCGGGCGGCGGATCGGGCATCTGGTCGGGGCGCTTCAGCATGCGCTCTCCGGGGATGGACCGGCGGCGGAGGTGGCTCGGGAGGCGTTGTCGTGGGTGATCTGGCCGGCGCTGGCGGGCGAAGAGCAGGCAGGGACGGAGTTGCCGCGGTTGCTCTCAGCGTGGCGGGGGGCGCAGGGGGCGGCG
>JANMGF010001461.1:0-3107 GCA_031374535.1 Polyangium sp. (in: bacteria) | reverse complement strand
TCTACGAGCTGGCGACGCCTTCCTACCAGGCGATCGTGGATCTCGGCGGCAAAGTGCAAGGGGGCTGGGTCCTCCTCCAGACCATGGACGGCATTCCAAGGGCGGTGAAACCATGAACCATGCGGTGATGATCGGTCTTGCGTTCGCGTTCCTGACGGGCTGTCACGGCACCTCCGAGACGCCGAACTACGGAACGGGAGGCGCCTCCAGCACCAGCGGCACCGGAGGAACCGGAGGCAACGGAGGCACCGGGAGCGACGGACCGGCGCCCATTCCGTTCGCGGTCGACGATTATTATGCAGCCAGCGGCTTCATGGGGGATGGAGAGGCGGCAGGCGGCCTCACGGACGCCGCGAGCTGCCCGACCCGCGCGGGGGAAAAGCGCGGCCTCTGCCATCATATCACGTGGAATCCCGGCTCGAAGGGCTGGGCCGGTACCTACTGGCAGTATCCGGACGGCAACTGGGGCACGTTGGCGGGTCGCGAAATCGTGTCCGGAGCCACGCAGATCTCCTTCTGGGCCTGGGGCGAGAAGGGCGGTGAGACGGTCGAATTCTTCTCCGGGATCAATCCCCCCGACGGTTACAAGGTCACATCGGGAAATATCGTCCTGACGACCACGCCGACGCAATATATCGTCAAGCTTCAGGGGGCCATGTATAGCACCGTGGTGGGCGCATTCGGCTGGAGCTCCGGCACCTCGGACGGTGCGACCCCGGTCACGTTTTATGTGGACGACATCCAGTGGCAAGAGGCCGCGGGCGGCTCCGGATGCACCAGCGAAACGGCGATGAACTACGATCCCAGCGCCACCATGGACGACGGGAGCTGCCAGTACGCTGTGACCTTCCAGATCGATATGACGGGCGTCACCCTCGCCCCCGGGGACATCGTGACCCTCCAGGCGACCTTCAACCAGTGGTGTGGTGATTGCAACCCCCTGGCCGACCCCGACAAGACCGGGATCTGGTCGGTCACGCTGCCGCTCCAGACCGGCGCCTACGAATACAAGTACACCACGAACGGCTGGGCCGGCCAGGTCGAGGATGTCCCGCTCGCCTGCGACATCACCGGTGGCGCGCAGAAGAACCGCGGCTTCACCCTCGCGGCAGAGCCGCTCACGCTGCCGGTCAAGTGGGGCGCCTGCCCTCCCTGAGCGTTTGGCGAGGCCGCACCAGCGCAGTGCTCTCAACGATCCTTCGAGGTGCTCATGTCCCGCTCATCCCGCCTCACCTTGATTGCCGCGGTCGCGCTCGCCGCGTGTGGCATATCGTGCACGGACTCCACGAGCCCCACCGACGGCTGGGTGCTCTCCTGGGCCGACGAGTTCAATGGTCCTGACGGCGCTCCTCCCGACGCCTCGAAGTGGACCGCGCTCGTCGGCGGCGACGGCTGGGGCAACGCGGAGCGCCAGTATTACACAGCGGAGATGGCCAACGTCCGTCAGGAGGGCGGCTCCTTGCTCATCATCGCGGACACGGCGAGCATCGACGGGAAAACCTGCTGGTACGGCGACTGCACGCACACCTCGGCGCGCCTCGAGACCAGAGGCAAGTTCGAGCAAAAATACGGGCGCTTCGAGGCGCGAATCCAGATCCCTCGCGGTCAAGGCCTGTGGTCCGCATTCTGGATGCTCGGCGCCGATATCGACGCGGTCGGCTGGCCTCTATGCGGGGAGATCGACATCATGGAGAACGTCGGCATGGAGCCGAGGCTCGTGCAGAGCGCCCTGCACGGCCCGGGTTATTCGGCCGGGGCCGCGCTCACGAGCACATACGCGCTCCCGAGCGACGCGGCCTTCGCCGCCGACTACCACCTTTACACGGTCGAATGGGAAGCTGACGAGATACGCTTCTACGTCGACGACACGCTCTACAAGACGCGCGTGCCGGGGGACGCCCCCGCAGGCGCGAAGTGGGTATACGATCACCCGTTTTTCCTGCTCCTCAACCTGGCCGTCGGTGGCAAATGGCCAGGGGACCCCGACCTGACGACCGAGTTTCCAAGTACGATGAAGATCGACTACGTGCGCGCCTACACGCCCCAATGAGGAGTTCGGGCGGATGAAAATCATTTCATTTCGGGGCTCGACCGGCGCGCAGGGCAGACCGGGTTGTCGTCACGGCCGAGTGGCGGGCCCACGATGCAACCGCCGCCCCAAATGATCCCGAGCACCCCAAGGAGCATCGTGAGCCGCGCCCAACCCCGACCAAATTCTTCGAACGAAACCGGCCGTGACCTCATGTCCCCTCCAGGGTCCCCCCAGCTTGACCCGACTTCCCCCTCCCCCGCATCCGTCCCCTTCCCCCTACATCGCCATCACCCGCGCGGCCCCTCGCCCCCCGCGACCCCGAAGTCACGACAACCACCTCGCCCCCCGGACCCCCCGACCCCGTAGTCCCAAGAGCCGCCTCGCCCCCCAGGCCGCCCCGCGCCGCTGGTCCCGAGTACGACCTCGCCCGCGCGCCCCCGCAAGCAGCCAATCGGGTTGATCCGGACGGCCCCCTCATGGCATCTTCACGCCCATGCGGAACCTCACCACCGACGATCTCGTCCTCGGCCTCGGTGACATGCTCGCCCATCGCAAGGACGACCTCACGATGTCGACCATCGGGAGCGTCTACGCCCCGCAAATCGCCACGCGGCTCTCAGCCTTCCAAAGCCTGCCGTCGCGCCAAGGCACGCGCGCCCAGGCCGGCCCCCTCGCCGAGACCGACGCCCGGCACGACGGATTCGGCGGCGGCCTCTGGTGTTACACCGAAGCCGTGCTCCTCACGCCGGACGTCTCGCCCGAAGCCCGCGCCGCCGCGCAGCGGATCCGGGACGTGTTCATCCCAAACCGCAGCACACTCGGCGATTCATACGCAGAGGAGGCAGCGCGGGCCAAAAAGCTCCGGCCCAGCCTGACAGAGCTCGAGGCCGATCTAAAGCTCCTACCCGCGCCGGACAAGAAGACACTCCACGACTGGGCGCTGGGGTTCCTCGACGCGGGCGATACCCTCGACAAGCTCCTGAGCGACCGCTCCACCACAGAGGCGCACGCGGCCAATCACCCCGCCACGGAGCTACGCGTCTCGACCATCGGCCTCTTGCGACGCCTGCGCGAG
>JANMGF010001447.1:0-1562 GCA_031374535.1 Polyangium sp. (in: bacteria) | reverse complement strand
ATGGCTTTGAGGGAGCAGGCATATAAAAAATAGTAGACCTCGCGCGGCAACCATGGAATCCGGAATCATCATGCCGAGCACCATTCTCCTCCCCACGTCCGCCGACACCCCGACCGTCTACCCGTCGGACCCGGACGATGCGGAACCGTCGCCGTGGCTCACGTGGGTCCCTGCGCCCGATTATTGGAACGCCGCACCCACGATGTTCCTCCCGCCCCCAAAGCCGGCGCCTCCCGTGCCGATCCCCGAGGGCGTCGTCCTGATCCCGACGGAGCTGCTACCGCCACCCGTCCTCGAACATGCTCCCCGTGCGCCGTCCGCGATCCCGCCGCCGCAGCTCGTCGGCCTTGTCGCGGACGTTGCCGCCTCCGAGCCGCCCTCCGCGTCCGTCCCTGCCCCTGCGCCCGCAGTTGCTTCCGCCGTGGTGCCCAGGCCGCTCCCGCTGGATGCCTTCCCCCTCGAACGGTGTGCCCGGCTTGACGCGGCCCTTGCGCTCGACCCCGCGGCGGAGCCGAGCGTCCTCGAACAGCATCACCTCGACCCTGGGACATGGCGCGCGCTGCGCCAGCACTGGCAAGGCGCGCTCCGGGCCGCGCTCCGCGTCGGCGACCCCGCCCCGCTCCGCGCGTACGACGATGCCTATGTCGGGGAGCTGGAGCGCGTTCGCGGAGCCATCACGCCGGAGCAACACGCGAGCCTGACGCGCGCCAGCGAGCGGGGCGCGCGCGCCGAAGGGCTTGCCACGCTTGGCTTGCCTGTCGCCGCCGTCCTCTGCGTGGAGCGTGTCCTGCTGCGCCGCCGGGCGAACTGACAGCGAGTCGCTTGCATGCAAAACGCGCCTGTGAGAGAGTTTGGAACGGCCAGATCGTGGTCATAGATGAAAAATCGGGAGTCGCCTCATGCGTACGTTGATAGCTCTGATTTCATGCCTCAGCCTCAGCGCACTCGTCGCCTGTTCTTCAGAGCGCGTCTGCGCCCCTGGGTCGACGCAGGCGTGCCTTTGTGCAGAGGGGCCTCGCGGCGTGCAGTCCTGCGCATCTGACGGTGCACGTTGGGAGGCATGCGCCTGCTCGGCAGCGGGGACCGCGCCCGCAAATGCAGGCGCCAAGGTGGCAGATGCAGTTCCGCAGCCTCAGCAGCCGGCGGTGCCAAACCCCGGAGCGGTGGTGCAAGCACCGGCGAGAGCAGAAGAACCGGTAGGCCCGCAGCCGTACACCATCACGATTATCTCTGCGGACTTGGTTCCCTCCAAACCCGATGGGCGCCCCTGGGATGCGGGCGACGGTCCACCGGATCCGGTTGTCCTTGTATCGGTCAAGGGAGCAGGGACCGGTGCTGTCAGGACGACCAAAAAGCAAGACAGCATAGCACCGACTTGGCGAGAATCGGGTCAAGTGACAATAAACCGGGGCGATCACCTCTCAACCTCGATTTCGCATGAGGGCAGACGCGGGGACTCGAGCGTCCGGGGCTGGAGCGCGACGATCTCGAGTGATGGGGAAATTGGTGCCCGAATTCACTGTACGCGGGACCGACGACACACGGCCCCCTTTCCCCCTGGC
>JANMGF010001423.1:0-14047 GCA_031374535.1 Polyangium sp. (in: bacteria) | reverse complement strand
GCGCAGGCGGCGCAGGCGGCTCCGCAGGCCAGGGCGGTGGCGGCACGGGCGGGGCGGGCGGCTCCGCAGGCCAGGGCGGCGGGGACGGCTCCGGGGAAACGGGGGACACGGGCGGCTGCGGCTGCCGGACCGCGAGCCGCTCGACCCGCGACACGGGCGCGGCCCTCCTCCTCGCAGGCGGGCTCCTCGTGGTCGAGCGTCGCCGGCGTCGTTCACCTCGATAGGCGCGGCGGAGACGTGAGAGTCATGATAAGGCCAGGTGCCATGGCGAAGAGCGTGACGAAGAAGAGCCCCGCGACCCAGAAAGCATCGACCGCGACCGAGGCGCCCGCGGAGAAAAAAGCGGCCGTGGGAGGCAACAAGGCACAAGGCAAGGGCGGAGTTGCCTTCAAGGACCCCGGCTTCCGCCTGGCCGTCATCAACGCGTTGCTCGAGCTGGGGCACTTCGGGGAAGAGCTGGAAGCCGCGCAGGACGACGGAGGCGAAGCCGATTCGTACGAGATCGACCCCGAGGTCGAGCGCGCGGTCAACGGATTCGTGCTCACGCCCGAGCTCCTCGCGAAGGTGACGTCCCTCGCTCCGGACGGAGGGGATGATATCTACGAAGCGCTGATGCCCGAGTGGGACGGCGAGAGCGACGAGTTCGACATTCAATCGCTGGAGGACGTGCGATTGCTACCGAACCTCGAGCGGGTGGTCCTGTTTTCGATGTGCAAGCAGGGCATCGATTTGACGCCCCTCGGCGACGTGCCGAAGCTCAAGGAGGTGCAGACGAGCTTCGTGGAGTCCTGGGCGACGGGTGTGGATGTCTTGCCCGTGCTCCAGAAACGAGGCGTGACGGTGAAGGTGCTCGGGTAGGCGCTCGAAAAGGAGGGATGACCTCAAGGGAATTCGAAGAGCGGACCCTCGACGAGGTCGATGGGGAGCTTGAGGGTGCCGGCGAGGACCATCTCGAAGTGGGGCAAGGGGCCGTCCGTGAGGGGGGCGAGCGGGACGTCGAGCTGGAACGTGATCGAGGCGAACCCGACCGATACGAAGGGCGCGAGGTGCAAACCGACAAACGCGGACCGATCCTTCGTCGCGCTCTCGAACGTGGCCCCGGCCTCGACCCCGACGATCGTATCATTGATCTGCGGGCCAAACGAGACACGCGCGCGCTCGAAGCCCACCGAGCTCGCCTGCACGAAGCCGCCGAACCCCGGACTCCGGCCGGTCGAGCTCTTGTAATGCACGAACGTGATTTCACCGCCGAGGAGCCCAAGGGCGGGCTGCTCGGGGCCGAACACGATGCCGCCCATCGGTCCGACCGCGAATACGTCCCACCCGGATGCGCGGCTCGGAGAAGCGTACGCGAAAACCACGATTGCGAAGACGAGCGAAAGGATCCAGCGGGCCATGAAGCACGAACGTGCAGGAGAATAGGGGGTCTGTCAATGTTTCAGAGCCCCGTCACCGCGATCTGCTCGGCCACGGAGACGGTTGTCCCGGTCTGCGTGGTCGCCGTCCCCGAGATCCACGCGCGACGCGTCTGGGTCGCGTCGAAGCCGCCCTGCGCCGTGATCGAGATACGCACGGGCGCGCTCCGCGAAGCCGAGGTCGCGACGCGCGCGGCGCGAATGCCGCCCATTCGGTCGACGAGCACGAGCGTGAGATCCGTCATCGTGATGCCGGGCCTCGCATGAAGGATCACGTCGTTCGGGCCCTGGACCTGGGCCACGCAGGCCGGGCAGGCGGGCCAGTTCGGTTGCGGGAAGGTCCAGGGGGAGGCGGCGACGGTCGGGTAGCGGGAATGCGGGATGGGCAAGGTATCGGGAAAGGGCGATTGCGAGGAGGGCGCGGTGGAGAACTCGCTGGCGAGGGTGCTGGCGAGCCCTGACGGCAAGGGAGGGTTTTGCAGGGGCTGATTTTGCGTCCCCACGGGCGCGGGATCATTGCAGGGCACGCTGAGCGCGCGGCACAAGGAGAGGCGGTGCACGGCGCACGCGGTGGCGCCGACGCATGTATCGGGGTCGGCGGGGATGTTCACGCCATTTTGCTGGAGCACGACGCCGGATTGATAGACGGCATCGAGGATCTCGGGGGCGGTGCGGGTGGGGTTGTAGGCCCACAGGGACGCGGCGATCGCGCTGACGACGGCCGTCGAGACGGACGAGCCCGTGATGAGGGGCGACGGCGCGGGAGGCTGGCCATTGGCATTGGGCGTGACCGCGGCATTCAGCGAGGTATCCCAGGCCGATGCGAGCAGGCCCAGCGCGGCGATACGAGGGCGCGCGAGTGGGCGCGTCGGGACGAGTGGATCGTCGCCGTGATCGACGCCACCCACGGCATACACGATACGGTCGTAAGGGACCTGGCCCGGCGCGGGCCGCCGCGGGAGGTTCGGCCATTGTTCCATCCACGCCGCGGCGAACGAATTGCCGACAAACTCGGCGCAGGTCTTGGGATCGGGCGCCGGGATCTCTTCCCAGCGCGCGGGGCATACGAGGCCGCTCGAGGGCGCGGGTCCGCCGGTATGGTTGCCGGCGGCGGCGAGGATCAGGGCGCCGTGGCAGGTCGCATAACGCATGGCATCGAGCACGGCGCGCGCGGGCGGCCCGAGGGATTCGGGGTTCGCGGCGAGATTTGCAGGATCGCAATTGTTCCGCTCCGGATCGTCCTCCCAGCCCACGCTCAGGTTGATGACGAGCCGCGGGTCGCCCTGGCCCTTGGTGACTTCGTCGCGCCAGGTAAGGACGAGCCGCTCGATGGATTGGGCGAGATCCCCCTCGGTGCCGAAAAACCCGCCTCGCACCGGATCGGTGGACAGCGGATTGGCCAGATCGAAGCGGGGCAAGCCGAGCGCCGTCGTGACGTGGGCCGCGCAGGCCGCAGCCTCGCCCTTCGGACAGGCGAGATCACGGGCGACGTGCGCCACGGTATCGCCGTGCCGGCTCTGGCCGACCGCAATGCCGCCGAGGAGCGCGTCGGGGGACGTGTCGGCGGCCACGAGCCGCACGGGGAGCGGGAGCGAAGGATCCATCGCGGACGGGGGTAAGGAATCGACGCCGCCGGCACGTCGAAAAAGCTCCTGGCGCGCCCAGGCCGAGGCGTCGTCCTCGAACGCGAGTGGCGCCGTGTCGATACAATCCTCGCCGAGCTCCGCGCCCACGCCGACGGCCGCTTGCAATTGGTCGATCTCGTCGTCCCCGGGTCCATTCGGGCCGTAAGGCAAACACTGGGTGGCGCCGCCATTGACGCGGGCGCCGGTCCATTCGTAGACGCAATACCGCGCGAGGGCGGGCGGAGGTCCGCCTACGGCGCCCTTGAAGAGCTTGGCCGCGGTCCAGATGCCGAGGGAATCGTTCGGGCAAGGAGCGCTGGGATTGACGACCGCGACCCAGCGCTGGCCGGTGCAACCGGGGTCGTCCTCGGGAGGGGGACACGGCGGGGGCGTGGGATTGCAGGCGAAGCCGGGGGCGAGCACGGCGCCGAGGATGGCCAAGGAAAGGCCAATGCGGGAGAACACGAAGCGGGACACGGGACCTCCACAGGGAACGTCCGGAGCGCCGTGGGGCTTTCGCTCGGACGATCAGGGGAGTTTACGCCGTGCGGCGAGAAAATTGGACAGAGATTCCGCGTTGCCTCACTTGCGGCGGCGCCGCGCGAGCCCGCCGAGGGCCACGAGCCCGAGGAGGAGCCCGCCCAACGAGCCACGGGACCCTCCTGCGCCGCGGATGGCGCAGCTGTCGGCGGCCATCGCCTTTTGCTCCGGCGCGAACGCTTGAGGCTCGAGATCACCGCCACAAGGCCCGGGCACGAGGAAGCAGACCTCGTCCGCGCAGCACTCGTTCATCTCTTCGTCGTGAATGCCCACGGTGACGCAGAGCTCCTTGCCAGGCATCGCGCCCGCGAACGAGAGGCTACCCACGCTGGCGATGCCGCCCGGCGGGGTGGCCGCGATGTCGACGTATTGCGGCGACACGGTGACCCCGCTCGGCGGGAAAACGAAGACGTGCTCGATCGTGTCGAGCGTACGGTTCTCGAAGTTGAACGAGTAATGGAAGGTCCCGCCCGGCGCGCCCGGGATACATACGGCCTTGTCTTGCTCGATGGAGAAGCAGCAAGCAGGGATGTCCATGCATACCTCCTGCGAGCAACAGGCCTCGTGCGACTCGTTCGTCATCCCCATATCGAGGCAGAGCGCGGCGCCGGGATTGACGCCCGAGACCGTCACCGTGACCGTCGTCGTGTCCCCCGGCTGGAGCGGCGAGGGCAAGGTCACGACGTTCGGCGATACGTGCGGATCGGGCAGGAGCACGTGGGCTATCGGCTGGTCCGTCTCGTTCGTGATCTTGATCGTCAGCTCGTATCCGCCCTCTCCACCCGAACAGGCGAGCGGCTGGGCGCTCACGGTGGCGCACGCCTCCGCGGGGGGCGGCGGCGGCGGCGGCGGCTCGCAGGATCCCTCGCAATCGACGCCGTCGCTCGGATCCTCCCAGGTCGATTGCGTCGTGACCGAGGCGGTTTGCCCGCCCGAGCTGGCGAAGACCTGGATCGTGTTCCCGCAGGCGACGAGGCTCACGGGGGCGCTGAATTGCGGATCGGCGCCGCAATTCGAGGGGCAGATGTCGATGTCGGGCCCGCCGTTCACCGTGTACCAGATACGATCGACGGGCTCTCCGCTGCTCGCGACGCTCCCGACGATGTCGGGCGTCGCGGAGGTCGCGCAGACGGGCAGGTTTGCGGAGACGCTGAGACCCGGGGAGATTGAGACGCGCTGGCCGCAGCCGAGCTCGAGCTGCGTCGTGGCGAAGGTCGCCGTGCTGCTCGCGCCCGAGGGGGAGAGCACGCTCGATCCGGGCTGAATGGTATACGTGCCCTGCGGGAGCGCCATGCGCACGGAGCCATTCGCGGAGGCATTCGCGCTGGTCTTCGGCCACCCCTTGAACGTGCCCTGGACAGAGTAGGTCGTGGCATTGCCCTGCCAGTCCGTACCGTTATGGCTTCCGGTCACCTTCGCGGACGGATCGAAGAGGAGCCCGCTCGCGATGGAGTAAGGGAGCTCGACCTCGCTGAAGCAGTAGGCGTGGTCGATGGGCACGGCGTCGCCCGGGGCGAGGAGGTACTCGGTGGAGTCGACCTGCATCGTGATGTCGCCCTCGCGTTGCGTGGCCAGATCGTAGAACTCCAGGGTGAGCCCGTGTTGCTTCCATCGCAGGGGGATATCGTACGTGCTGACGAGGAGCTGCTCGTAGACGGAGGAGAACTCGCCGGTGGTCGGGTCAAACGTGCCCTCGAAGGAGGTGGTGCTCTGGCCGCCGTAGGTGTCTTGATCCTGCGCCCGGAGGACGGTGTAGAGGGGAACGTGGAGCGACCAGGGAGGGTCGGCCGAGAACTTGAGGCTCGAGAGCGAGCTATAGGCGCCCGAATTGGCCGTCACGTAGGGATCGGCGAGGAGGATCCCGCCGTGGAATCGGGCGGGCTTCATGACGAACGGATAACGGAGCTGGCCGCCGATGTTTTTTTGGAGGTCGGAGCTCACCCCGGCCACGACGGTCACCGGGCCGGCGGGGTATCCTGATCCCAGATAGGGCGTGGTGAGGAACGTGGCCAGGCGGCCCGTGCGGATGGTCGCCTGGGCATACCCATCGTAATCGCCGGGGATCATGTTGGGCAGGGTCCACCAGGTCGCAGGCGAGGCGAGGGGCATCTCGGGCGGGGTGAAATAACCGAGCCGCAGGTTACCCGAGGGTCCATTGTTCGCCACGATGTAGGTAAACACCTGCTCGGCCTCCCCGAGGACGTCGAACGGGCCGGTGAGCGAGCCGAGCGAGCCGCCGCCGCTGAGGTATTCGGACATATCGATGCAGATGTCCTGGATCTCGTCACACGCCGGGTTCAGCGTCAGCGGCACCGTGAAGGTGATCGTGTTTTGCGCCGGGTTGTTCCCCGTCGTGATCGAGAGGTTCCGGACCTCGCTCGTGTTGCCGCGCTGGAGGATGTAATGCTCGGAGGTGTTCTGGAAGTTGCTGTAGCCGTAATTCGTGAAGATCGAGCCCTTGCCGATGACGAAGGGCGTATCGCATTGGGGATCGAGCCCCCAGCGGACGCGCACGAGGCCGATACAATCCGCGATGTCGACGGTGGCCCCGCCGGGCTGCTGCGAAAGGGGTTTCAGGAGGACATTGTTCTCCGGCTCGAACCAGTACTCGCCCGAGGCGGTGTAGCCCGCCGCGGCGTAGAGCTTGCCGGTCGCGCCCACGGTGTACGTGACGCCGCCGAGCCCTCCGGCGCCCGATTCCGCGGAGAGCTCGAACGACCGCGAAAGCGGCCCGCCGAGGAGCGCGTCGGTATTGCTCTGGTAGCCGGCCGGCGAGGAGCTCACCGCCTCGACCTTCGCCAAGGTCATGCCGACCTGCTGAAGGAGCGCGACGACGGTGGGATTGGTATTGGAGAACCGCGCTTGGCCCTGGATGATGTTGGGATCGAGCACGACGTCCGCGAAGGCCGGCGTGCAGGGCAAAACGAGGGAGACACCGATGAGGGTGGACAGAGCCGTCCTGTTCGACATGCGAGGCCTTACGCGCCCCGGTTCCCGGATTGGACACGGCTCGGCAAAAAAACGTACGGTGACGACGCTCACTCCCCGAGGACACGCAACGAGGCCCATTCCTCCTGGGGCGACGCGAGGCGAAGGGCGCGTGTCGCCGCGCGGAGGGCCGCCGCGGGGTCTCGTTCGATCGGGTGGCTATAAAGAAGGCGCGTCGCCTCCTCGGCCAGCGTGTCCCCCATCGGTCGGGGCGTCGCGACGGCTGCACGGGCGCCTTTCAAGAGGAAGGCCTGCGCGAGGCCGAGCCCCTCGCCGGGCGTGTCGACCCCGGAGGCGCGCGCCGTGTCACACCCTGCGAGCACCACGATCTCGGGGACATGCGACAAGGCCATCACATCGGCCACCGAAAAACGACCCCGACGGGCGAGGCGGAGCGAAGCTTCGAGCCCATCGCGCCCCTCGAACGTGGCATGCCCCGCGTAATGCAAGAGGCGCACGGAGGGCAGCCGGAGGACGACGCGCACGTTTTCATACGTCGCATCCTGGCCTTCGAGGCGTATGACACGCATGCCGCGTGATTCGAGCGCGGCGACGACGGCTCCCGCGCTCCCACGCGCGCCGGGCAGATCTTCGGTCGGATCGACGATCACCACGGCGATGTCCTCACGAGGCAGCGCGGGCCGCGGCGCGAGGTCCAGCGAATACACGACCTCCGCACGCTCGATCAGCGGCGCTCCATCCAAAGGGAGCGCATGCCAATCCGTCGGCAGGAGCTCCCCCGGCAAGACGAGCCGCACGCGGTGGACTTTCGATAACCTCGATTGAAAAGGCGCGAGCCACTGCTCCGCGCGTTTTGCCGGCGTCGCGGCCGGATCCAGGGAGGGGAGCCGCCGGGCCTCCACGTTGCGGCCGCCCTCCGTCATGACGAACCCCGCGAGGCCCTCTTGCACCGGATGCACCACGAAAAGCGCTTCGCCCGCGGCAGGAACGGAGAGCGGGGCCCTTTCGCCGAGGGGCTCGCCCGCTCCGAGCGCCGCGAGCGCCCGATCAAACGCGCCCCGGAGCGCCGCCCGCTCCACGTCGAGCCCTGCCCCGCCCGGCCCACGCGCCGCGGCCTTCTCCTCCAGAAGGGCCCGCTCGTGCCGATAAGCCGCCACTGCCTCGTCCCAGCGAATGCGCGCCTCCGGGGAGAGCTCACCCACGCGATTCACCCAATGGAATGCTTCGACAAACCCCGCGAGGGATCGCCGCGCGGCCTCCATGGCCTCCCGTGTTGCCTTTTCGTCCCCCCGATCCGCCTCGCGTAACAAGAACTCCACCGATTGCCGCGCGCCCCGTTGCCGCGCCGAAAGAAACGTCCCCCTCCCCTCCCCGAGCGGCACGCCCTGCCCCCACGCAACGAGCGCCGCCCGAGTCTCGGCAAATGCCACGCGCGCCTCCCCGCCTTTTCCCAGCGCCGCGAGCGCCTCGGCGCGGCCAAGCGCGCCCTCGAAGACAAGCTCGGGCAAAAGGAGCCGCTCTCCCTCGGCCCGGAGCGCCTCGTGCGCCGCCAGCGCGTCCCCGGGTCTTCCCTCGACGAGCAGGAGCCGCGCCTCGATCATTCGTTGCCAACCGGCGAGCTCGGCCCATCCACCCGCGCGGCTGGCCTCCCCGAGACGCGCCCGTGCTTCTTTCGCTTGGCCCATTTCCAGCGCGACGAGCGCCAGGTTCACGAGCACGTTCCCGAGCCCCGCCGGGCAGCCCTCCCGCGTGACAGAAAGCGCCTCCTCGAGCAATCGTTTCGCGTCTTCGAGACCTCGGCCCGATTGCGTGGAGGCTCGCAGCGCGCTCCACCCCGCATTACTCGCGAGCTGCGCGCGCCGGCACGCATCCGCCGAGGGGCCCGCGAGGGCACGCGCCTGCCCGAGCCGCGCCGCTGCCTCCTCGTGCCGGCCAAGCACCGCGAGCACCTCGGCTTCTTGCTCCAGCACCGCGCTTCGATAGGCGTCGAGCCCGAGCCGCTCGGCGCCCGCCGTCGCAGCCGAGAATGCGCCTAGCGCCGCGCGGAGATCCCCGGTCTCGAGCGCGAGGAGGCCCCTGTAATAAGCCGCCTTGGGTTCTCCTTCGGGGCACGCGGAGACGAGCGTCCCGATCCCGTCGAGCAAACCACGGGCCTCGCCGAATGCGCGTTTTTCGAGCAAGAGGCCATACGCCAGGGCAAACGTATCGTCGAGCTCGTCCGAGACGCGTCCCGCCGCGTGATCCTGGGTGATGACTTCTCGAAAAAGCGTGGCCGCCTCGTCGAATTGCCCACGTTGGGCCATGAGGATCCGGGCTTTTTGCCGGAGGGCCGCCCGCCGTGCCTCCGGGGAGCCTTCCGCGAGGACGGATGCGACGAGGGAGAACGCGCGATCGAGCTCGCCGCGGCGCCGAGCCGCTTCCGCCTCCGCGAGGGTGTCCGGCAAAACCTCGGGCGAGACAATCGACAACACGACGGGCAAAACGGCAGACCCCGGCGTGGAAAGCGCCACCGATACCGTACGGGCGGCCTCCGGAATGCGCACCAAAACACGTGTCCCGCCTCGAAGGGCCTCCCCGCGCGTCTCGATGGCCGACCCATCCACACGCACGACGACCGCGGCAGGCGTCGCCAGGGGCAAAAAGAACCGCACCGTCCGGTCCGCGCCGAGCTCGCATTCCCCGCCGAGGCGCACGGCGGCGCACCCAGCGAATCCGATCCTCGGCGTGCCGTCGTTTTCCCCCTCGCCGCCGAACGCGCCGCGGGGCCGCGAAAGCGTGATACGCAAACGATGGGTGGATAACCCGGCGAGCCCTTCTCCCGATGCGGAGGCCCGCGCGAGCGCCGCATCCTCGGGGAGCGCCTCGGGGCGACCCAGAAAAAGAACGACGTCCCACGCGCCCTCCGGCACGTCGGCAAAAAGCGCCGCCGCCGTCCCGTCGATACGCACGACCCCACCCGCCCCGACGGCCGCAGGCGTTTCCCACGGCTCTGCGACGCCCTCCCGCACGAGAAAGCCCCGCACCGCGATCGCCCCCGACACGGGCGTCTCGGGGCGCAAGACGAGCGAGAGTCGCGAGGCTGGATCCAGACGGATCACGCTATCGGGTGAGGGCCTGTCCCCACGTTGCGCCTGGTTCCCTCCCTCGACGGAGAGCGAATACGCCGCAAGGGGAGCCGGTGCGTCCCTGCGTTGCACCACGAACCATGCCGCAACCCCGAGCGCTGCGGCGAGGAATGCCGCGACGAGACCGAACCTGCGCCGCGCCCCCGCCTTTTTCGTGGTCCCGATCGGAACGACCGGCGCTTTCGTGTCCAGCGCTGCGAAAACACCCTCCGCGAGTGCGCTCCGCTCGGCCCTGTCGAGTGGGCGAAGCAGCTCGGAGAGCTCCTCCTGCTCGCGCTCGCGCACGCGCCGGGCGAGGTCCTCGATCCGGGGATCCTGCTCGTCGCTCACAGCCCCTCCTCCCGGGTCCTTTGCGCCACACGCGGGGGTGCGCCCGAGCTCACCGCCTCGTCGTCGAGGATACGCCGAATGCGCTCCCGGAGCCGCTGGCGTTGCTTGTAGACGGCATCGCGGCTCTTGCCTGTGACCACGCACATCTCCTCGATGGATCGTTCATCCACGAAAAACGCGAAAAACCCCTCCCGCTCCTCGTCGTCGAGCTCGGCTTCGAGCCGCCGGAGCGCCTCTCGCGAGACGATCGTCGTCTCCTGGCTCTGCTCGCCCGGGAGCGCGAGCTCGAGGGCCTCGCGCTCGGTCGCAATTTCGGTGAAGGGGCTCCGCACGCGGCTGCGCAGGATCGAGCGGACATGGTTTTCGGCAATGGCCCCGACGAACGCGCCGAGCGAGCCCGCGGCAGGCTCCCAGCGCGCGAGGAGATTGCCGCCGAAGACGTGGACGAAGACCTGCTGGCAGAGATCCATCATCTCGCTCCGGAGATCCCCCTTTTGGCCGCGCCGGCGGAGCAGAACACGGGCAACACGAGCCTGCACCACGGGGGCGAGCACGTCCTCGATCAGCGCGCGCTGGGCCGCACGGTTGCCGCCGAGCGCGCCCCGCACGAGCACCTCGATCTCCGACTCCGACTCCGACGAACCGTGAGCGCCGCTCTCCGACACGAACCTTCCTGGTGGATGTTATCCGCTCATACCACCCGGCCCGGTCGGGGAGCAAGCCGTGAGGGCACAGGTGCGTCCATGGCTCAAGGAATTTCGACCACCCCATGCATCGAGCCCTCCAGGGGTCGAAAAAGGACGCGTGGTGATGTGGGCGGTAGCACTTGGATTGCAGTCCGAACGGCAAGCGTGCCTGACATCCATGCGGACTTGCCCGTTTTTACCTCCTCGGGCGCCGGGAGCCGGCTATCATGGGTGCACTCTTCCTTCATTGATATGAAGGAATAAAAATGGAGCCATCATGCAGGGTCATTTTCGAAGAAGAATTGCGACGAGCACGGCGTGGCTCGGCGCGCTGCTCTTGCTCATTGGACCGGGATGCGCGGCGAGCGGAGGCCCCGGGGAGGACGGCGAGAAGACGGCCGAGGACGAGGCGCCGATCAAGACCTCGACGTCCTTCCTGACGGCGGACGATTTCCCGGACGTCTACTGGGGCGAGGAGGAGGAAGAAGAGGAAGAAGAGGAGGAGGAAGAAGAGGAAGAGGACGATCGCGAGCTCGAGGAGGGTGATATCTACCGCGTGATGAGCGGCGGGCGTCTGCTCAACTTGAACCGATACCGCGGCCTCCAGGTCGTCGACTACAACAACCTCTCGAACCCGACGGTCATCGGCAAGATGCCGGTCTCCGGCACGCCGGTCGAGATGTATGTCGACGGCAACGTCGCCGTCGTGCTGATGAACGAGTGGTACGGCTACAAAAAAGAGCCAGGCAAGCTCGCCGCGCAGCAACGCACGGGCGGCCTCGTGCTCCTCGTCGACGTCAGCAATCCCGAGGCACCGACGCTCCTCTCGCAGTACCACGTGCCGGGCAAGATCACGACGAGCCGATACGCGAACGGCTCGACGAAGAACTCGCTCTACGTCGCCGCCATCCAGAACGGCTGGGTCAATGTCAACGGCTACTGGAAGTACAAGAACACCAGCGTCGTCAAGAGCTTCGACGTGTCGAGCACGGCCATGACGCCGATGACCGAGCTCGCACTCGGCGGCAACGTGACGGCCATCCAGGGCGAAAACAACGTCCTGCTCGTCGCACGCCGCCCCTCGAACTGGGGTCAGACGCAGAGCCAGGTCTCGATCGTCGACATCTCGGACATCAACGGGGCGATGGCCCTGCGAGGCACGGTCACCGCGAGCGGCTATGTCCGCACGCAGTTCCACATGGACTTCCGCAACGACCAGCTCCGGGTCTTCTCCGGCCCGCAATGGGGCGGCTGGAACCAGCAGAGTTATCTGCAGACGTGGAACGGGACGAACAAGGACAACCTCGTCCCGATCGACACCGAGGGCTTCGGGGTCAACGAGCGGCTCTACGGCGTCGTGTTCATGAACGACAAGGCGTTCGCCGTCACCTACCAGCAGGTCGATCCGTTCCACAGCTTCTCGATCGATCCGAATGGCAACGTCACGGAGGAGAGCGAGTTCATCGTCTCGGGCTGGAACGATTACCTCCGCCCGCTGGCAGGTGGCACGCGGCTCATCGGCATCGGGGTGAACGATCAGAATGGCCGCAAGATGGCGGCCAGCCTCTACGACATCACGAACCTGACGAACCCGAACCCGCTGCTCGCGCGCGCCGAGACGGAAGAAGACAACGGCACCTGGAACTTCTCCGACGCCCAGTGGGATCACCGCGCGTTCAAGATCCTCGAGGACGCGGTGAACGTGCAATCCGCGACGGGCGAGGTCGAGACGGGCCTCATCATGTTGCCGTTCACCGGCTACAAGTGGGAGAACAACAAATACGTTTACTCCTCGGCGGTCCAGCTCTTCACCTTCTCGAACACGACGGTCACGCGCCGCGGGACGATGCAGCACCCGGACAACGTACGCCGCGCGGTCCGGCTGGAGGGCGGGACGGAAAACGCCGCGGTCATCTCCGACACGGTGCTCTCGTTCCACGACCAGGCGAACGTCGACAGCCCGCAGAAGGTCTCGCAGATCGACCTCGCGCCCGATTACACGAAGATCATCCCGTGGGGCGCCTACCGTTTGCGTATCCGGAACCCCGAGGGGTACTATTCCTGGTACAACACGACGCTGAACGCGAGGGCGGAGGTCATTGCCGCAGACGCGAACGCGGACATCGCGGCTCCGATAGCGACCTTCGAGATCCCGCTCGGCTCGACGTACTTCAAGTCGGGGAACAACCTGATCACCACGAAGTCGCGGTGGATGTGGCCGAAATACGAGACCACGATCCAGGTGTACGACCTGACCGACCCGACGAACCCGCAGAAGAAGGGTAGCCTCGTCACCACCGATCTGCCCGCGGTCTACTCCTGGAACACGAGCGGCGTCCTCGCGACGAACAATGCGCTCGTGTATCAGCAGATCCAGTGGGGATACGAGTACCTCGGGTTTTACCAGGGCCGCGACGCGTGGCTCTCCAACGTCAATACGAGCTGCCCCAGCAACCAGGACGGCTGCACGTTCATCCGGGGCCAGCGCGGGTGCCAGACGCCCGAGGGCGGCCAGGAATACTGCGCCGGCGGGTATGCCGAATGCACGGTCCACGTCGGCGCCGACACCACGTGCGTGCCCGTGGACCTGAGCACGCTCGAGCCGAACATCACCTGGTACGAATACGACGGCGAGGGGTGGCGCTACCCGAACACCGCCTCGTTCCAGATCGTCGATCTCGCGGATCCAGCAAATCCGAAGGTGGTCCCCAGCAAACTCACGTTCCCGGCGCCGGACGAGTTCGCGGACGCGCGCACGAACGGGAACGAGCTGCTCGTCACGGTCAAGAACGTGGCGTCGAAGCCGGGGGACCCGCGTCCGTACACGAAGAACTACATCAAGCGGTACGACCTGACGAACCCCTCGTTGCCCGTCCTCGTGGCGAGCGTCAACGTGCCCGGGCATCCGGTCGACGCCAACGAAAACCGGATCTTCACCCGCGACCGGCAATGGGGCGGCCCCTGGCACGAGGAAGGCGTCGCGCGGGTCAAGCTGACGGGCAATGGCGCGAAGCTCGAGAAATACGCGAAGCTCGACGGCAAGTACGTCAACACGCTGCTGGTCGACGACCACGAGCAGCCCGTCGTCAGCTATCGCTCGAGCTGGACGTACGGCCAGACCTCCGTGGCGGTCCTCGACCCCCAGAACGGCAATGCCCCCGGCTTCAATCTCCTCTCGGAGACGAAACTCGAGAGCTACATGCAGCTCCACGGCGTGAGCTCGCATCGATGGTTCGTGTCGGTCAGCGGCGGCACCCTGGTGGTCAATGCCGAAGACCCCGCGAACATCGAGGCGCAGGCGTTTTTCCCGGTCTACTGGTACAACAACCCGGTCGTCATCCACAACGATGATATGCTCGCCGCGGCCGGGCGGCACG
>JANMGF010001410.1:0-5704 GCA_031374535.1 Polyangium sp. (in: bacteria) | reverse complement strand
CCAGCGCCCCCGCCACGCCGACACCCGCATAGACCAGCCCCTTGCTTCTCCCCTCGTCCTTCCGCGGCATCGGAACCGCCACGACCAGCGCCTCCCGCTCGAGCAAGACCGACACCTCGACCGGGGCCGCCACGCCCTCCTTCAAGGCGACCGTCTGCCGCGCCGTCCGAAATCCCGGCGCGTTCACGACGACCTCGTGCGTCCCCGGATTCCGCGCGAGGGCCATCGTCAACGCCGCGGCAGGGATCTTCTCGCCGTCCACCGTCACCTGCACGGTTTGCTTGGGCGCCCCCTCGATCCGGAGCACGAACGCGGGAATGCGGCTCTCGAGCCCCTCGATCGCCGCCGCCGCGCTGGCTCGTGCGTCCTTGAAGGCCGCCGACTCATTCGCCTGCTCGGGGATCTGCGTGACCTCGTACGCCATCGCGCGCGCCTCGACGAGCTGACCGAGCGCCTCGAGCGCCTTCGCGACATCGAGGCCCGTCGTGGGGACCCGCATGATCTCGTGCGCGGCCTGGAACTTGGCGAGCGCGGCGCGGGCGTCACCGGATTCGAGGTGCTGGCGACCTTCGATGAGCAGGTTACGTGCGGTTTGTTTGTCCGCGGCGGAGGGCTCGGCGTGCGCGTGGGTCGTGAGGAGAAAGGTCGCGGAGAGGAGCAGGACCCAGCGGATGAGCCCGCGTGCGCGTGGCATGGGTGCCGGCGTGGTTCGTGTTGCCATCGATGACGTCCCTCGAAGGTGTTTGTCGAGGGAGATAGGACAAACTGCGCCGCGGGGTCAAGAAAAGAGGAGGAACGAGGGGATCAGGGCGGGGGCTGGCAGAGGCGGGGGAAGCCGGTGCAGTTGTTGGAGGCGCAACTGATGTTCGTGATGCAGTAGGCGTTGTTAGGGAATTTTACGTTGGGGCAGGCTCCGGTGCACGAGTTCAGGACGCCGCCGCAGTCAGCGTCGGAGGTGCATCTGGAGCAGGTTCCGCTCTTGCAGAAATAATTTGTGCATTGATGATTTCCGACGCACGTCGCGCCATCGTCACCCTTGCAGATTCCGCTGACGCAAGTTGCCTTCGACATGCAATCGAGCCCATCCCCACAGGGCTCGCCGGGAGCGGCGAGGCATTGGCTGCCGGATTTCTCCTTACCGCTGCACAAGGTTGCGTTTCCTGGTGCATCCGAGCACTGATTGTTCGGATCGCAATAATTCGACGCACACTCGACCGGGTCGTTACAAGCCTCATCTTTTGGCAGCCGGCAGCTCCCGGCGACGCAAGTATCACTCAGGCAATCCTTGTTCTCCTTGCATGCGGCCCCGTCACAACGCTTCGGACACGAATTACTCGGACATGTGACCGTCTCATCCAGGCACTCGACGCACGCCCCCTTGTCGTTGCAGACCTGCCCCATATCGACGTCACACGCAGCGCCCGCGGCCATGGGATCCGCTGGATGCGTACACACCCCATCGACGCATTGATCCATCGTACACGGATTCGACGGATCCTCATCCGGGCAGCCACACGCCATCCCGCCCATTCCGCCCGTCCCGCCACCGTCAACCCCGCCCGTCCCGCCACTCCCACTCGTCGATCCCGACGCTCCCGCCCCACCGGATCCCGACAGAAGCTCCGGCTGGAAACACGCATTGACAGAAACGCCGCATCCCACGATCAACCCCAACAATGCGATCGTCCGGCCAGATGCACGCATGTCCCATTTCCTCATCGTCTCTCGTCTACCACGTGGTGGACATGGCGAACCCGCCACCCTGCGGTGTCGCCATCACCGAAATCTTCGTGTCCCGCTTACTGCCACCAAGCAGCGCATACGCCGCAGTCCCACCCCCGATGACCGCCGCCCCGATGAACGAATACAGGGATACGTTGGACAACGTGGCCCATTGACGCTGCAAATCATTATAGCGATCGGTGCAGCCCTGGTTTGCATTGCATCCGTCCCGACCGTTAAAATTGTCCAGTTCGTCCTGCGACGCGCTCGACTTGACGCCCGCCCCAATCGCCGTCCCCACCCCCACCACCGCCAGCGCCCCCGCCACACCAATCCCTACATAAATCAGCGTCTTGTTCGGCCCCCCGACCTTCGACCCCGGATCCGTCCCCTTCCCCACCTCCAGCCTGAGCCCGACCGCCGGCCTCGACCCCGCCGTCACATCCATCGCCCCCGCCCCCGGCGCCAGCACCAACCCGGCTTTCCTCGCCTCGAACGTATGCCGCCCCGGCGCCAAAAAAATCTCGTCCCGCACCGGCGACGTCCCGACCACCTTTCCAGCGACGAGCACCTCCGCGCCCTCGACGTTCACCGTGATCGTCGCCACCCCGAGCTTCGCCTTCAGCTCCGTGAGCTTCGCCTCCGCCTGCGCCACCGTCGGCCCGCTGAGCTGATCCTTCTGACGCAAGAGCAACGTCAAGTGCTCGGCCGCCTCCGCCTCCCGCCCCGTCGCGATCTCCGCCTTGATCAACGCCGCGAGATACTTCGGCTGCGCCGACGCCGCATACGCCGCGCGAAACTCCTCGTACGCAGCCGCCCACTTGTCCTTCTGGACAAGCTCGACGCCCGCATCGAAGCGTTTGTCCGCCTCCTGCACCGCCGGATCCACAGGCGCACTCGCCGCAGGTGCCACAGGCGGCTTCGCGGGCCCCTTCCCCTGCGCCCACGCCTCGCCCCCGCTCGCGCTCATCAGACACGCGACGAGAACCCACACCGCAGACCGGCTCCGCTTCCTCAGCGCACTCAACCCGTCACTCCCGTTCATTCGTCACGCTTTCTCGATGGGACCGCAAAAGCAGAACGACTGCAAGCGAAAATACGCTCTCGAACGTGCCGATTCTACTTGCACTTCTTGAACAACCCCACACCCGTGCAAACGGGCCCCTTGGGCGCCGGCTTGGCCGTCTGCACGGTCGCTTTCGCCACGGGCGGTTGATACGTGGGCGTCGGCGCTGGCTTGGGCGCCACGGGCGCCACCGGGGCACTCGTCGCCGCCGGCGCCGGCTTGGGAAGCGTTGTCTCGACAGGCACCGCCTCAACCTCCGCCGTCGCCTCCGCCTTCACCGGAGGCCGCGGCAACGGCTCCACCACCGGCACCGCCTCCGGCGCTTTGGGTGCCGCTACCACGCTGCTCCCCTCCGCGTTCGCGTCCTTCATGCTTGGCGTAGCGCTCGACCCCCCCGTCCCCACATTCACCACCAGCAACCCGTTCACCCCAGCCGCCGCCACCACCCCGCCCCCCAACACCCCCAAGAGCACGCCCTTCCCACGCTTCTGCCTCCCCGTCGCCACCGCCGGATCCATCATCGGCATCATCGGCATCGGCGGCGCCGGATATCCCCCCGTCCCGTGCGACAACGCCCCCGCGGCCGACGTCGTCCCCGCGTGATCCATCCGCCCTGCGACGCTCGCCTGGAGCTCCGGCGTGATCATCTGCGTCTGCCCGTTCGTCGCTTGCTCCGGCAGAGCGCCGTCCAGGCTCGCGTACGATTGCCGATGCGCCGCGAGCACCTGGTTCAGCTCCTGCTTCCACGCGGGCGCGGGAGACGCGATCGGCTGGCTCGGCTGCAAGAGCTGCGTCCCCGTCGACGCGTCCTCGCCACGCGCGGCCGGAGGCGCGTTTTGCCGGATGTTCATGAGCATCCGACCCTGGAGCGGCATCGTCGCCTCGAGGTCGCTGAGGTCGTCCGCCTCCGGCATCAATCCCATCGGCGCGCGTGGCGTTGCTGCGATCAACGGCGCGGTCGCTTCCATCGGGTTGAGCGTCGGCGGGCGCTCGGGACCCGTCGCCGAGGGCAGCGGACCCATCCCCGTGAACGTCGCCTTGCGGATCATCGGCCGCGGCGTCCCCGCGATCGCGAAAAGCGCGCGCGCAAGCTCGTCCCCGTTCGCGTACCGATCCGCACGCTTCGCCGCCGTGCAACGCGCGACGATGACGTCGAGCTCCGGCGGCACGTCGCGCACCTTCGCCGACGGCGGCGGAATGGGCGTCAGCAGAATGTGACGGATCACCTCCTGCACCGAGCCCGTGAACGGACGCGCGCCCGTCAGCATTTCGTAGAGCACGATCCCGAGCGACCAGATGTCCGTGCCGTGGTCGAGGTCCTTGCGCATGCCCACCTGCTCGGGGCTCATGTACGCGGGCGACCCGACAGCCGTGCCCGTTTGCGTCGCGACGCTGTCGACCGAGTCGAGGTTCTTGCACACCCCGAAGTCGAGCACCTTCGAGACGAACATGTCCTCGGCCATGCCCTCTTCGCGGTGCAGGAAGATGTTCGCGGGCTTCAGATCACGATGGATCACGTGGGCGGCATGTGCGACCGCGAGCGCGCTCGCGATCTCCCCGGCGATGCGCGCTGCAAGGACCGGCTCGATGCGCCGCTTTTCCTTCAGCAGATCGCCCAGCGTCTGCCCGTGCAAGAGCTCCAGCACGAGGAACGGCTCCCCCTGCGGCGTCTCGCCCACGTCGAAGATCTGCACGATGTTCCGGTGTCGCAGCTTGCCGCAGGCCCTCGCCTCGCGCAGGAGCCGCTGGCGCAGATCGTTCGTCTGATGCTCCCTCGACTGCGGCAAGATCAACTTGAGCGCGACCCTGACGTTCGAGGACACGTCGTACGCCGCCCACACAGCGCCCATCGCGCCCGAGCCGATCTGCTGTTCGAGGCGGTACCTGGCGCCGAGGATGTCCCCCGATTTCATAGCGGATCATCCTCCCACGTCCGGGAGCCCAGTTACAAGAAACTTGTTTGCCCCCGTCCTCCGCTCACGAACGTTCAGTGGACCCAACCGAACACCACGGCCGCCGCGACGCCAAAGGCCACGAGGGCGCTCACGCCGAGGGCGAGGACCGGCGTGCGCCCGGGTTTCTTCGACGCCGGCGCGACGGCCTCGCGTGAGACGGGCGGCGGCGCATTCGGTGCAGAGGCGAGGCGCGCGGCCTCTGCGAGCACGGCACGTCTATCGATCATGAGGGCCGTTCCGCGAGGCCCCGTGATCGGTTTTGCGGATTGCGGCCCGAGGATCATCGTCCCGGCTTTGCCCATTTGCGACGGCGGTTTCTGTACCGGGGGGAACAAGGGCATCGTGGAATCGACGGCGGGCGCTGCCGTCCATGACGCCATCAGGGGTTTGAGGGCCTGGGACGGGGGCAATGGCATCGTCGACTCGGGATTCGCCAGCGCTTGCTGGATCACCGGGGCGGGCGCGGCGGGGAGCGCCATGGCACGATCTGCAAGGCCCACGTGAACGCGCGAACCTTCGTTCGGACCGACGTAGACCCCGAGCAGGCGCTCGATCACCGCGGCGGATGCGATACGTCGGGCGCGGTCCCGTTCGAGGCACATCGCCACGACGTCGTCGAGCGCCTTGTCGACGTGGCGCAGGCTCTCCGATACTCGGGGGATCCTGCCGGTCGCGATACGAATGAGCAATTCCTGACCCCCACCGGGGAAGGGCCTCACGCCGGTGAGCATCTCGAACACCACGACGCCGAGCGACCAGATATCCGTGCGCGCGTCGAGATCCCGCGCGGCGTGAAGGGCCTCCGGGCTCATGTAGGCCGGAGACCCGACAATGCCGCCGACCGCGGTGACGAGGGATTCGTTGGCCACGAGGTTCTTGGCCACGCCAAAATCGAGGACCTTCACGATTTGACCCTCGGTCCCGGGCTCCTGATGCAAAAAGACGTTCGCCGGCTTCAGGT
>JANMGF010001218.1:0-1982 GCA_031374535.1 Polyangium sp. (in: bacteria) | reverse complement strand
GAACCCGGTGAGCGGAAAGGTCTACGTCAGCAACACCGAGGCCCGGAACGATCTGCGCTTCGAGGGGTCCGGCAATTTCGCCGGCGAGACCCTGCGCGGCCACCTGCACGAGAGCCGCATCACGGTGCTCGGTCCTGGCGGCGTCTCGCCGCGGCACCTCAACAAGCACATCGATTACGACGTTCACCCGGCCCCCGCCGCCGTGAACGAGGCGAGCCTCTCGCAGCCCCTCGGAATGGCCGTATCGAGCAATGGTCAGACCCTCTACGTGGCGTCGTTCGGCTCCTCCAAGGTAGGCGTCTACGACACCGCCGCGCTGGAGAACGACTCGTTCGTCCCCAGCGCCGAAAACCATATCGAGCTCAGCGGCGGCGGCCCCACCGGGATGGTGCTCGACGAGGCCCACGGGCGCATGTACGTGCTCACCCGCTTCGACAATTCGATCGCCATCGTGAACACCGTGACGAAGCAGGAGATCGGGCATGTCTCCATGTACAGCCCCGAGCCCGAGAGCGTGGTGGAGGGGAGGCCGATCCTCTACGACGCGCGCCTCTCCGCGAGCAACGGCGAGTCGGCCTGCGGCAGCTGCCACGTCTTTGGTGATTTCGACAGCCTCGCCTGGGACCTCGGCAACCCCGACGGGTCGGTCCTGAAGAACCCTGGCCCGTTCGTCCCCGTCTTCCCCGACTTCACCCCCATCTTCGGCACGGATCCGCTCCTCGGTCAGGACCCCGACTTCCACCCCATGAAGGGGCCGATGTCGACGCAGAGCCTGCGCGGAATGGCGAACCACGGCCCCATGCACTGGCGCGGCGACCGGACGGGCGGCAATGACGAGCCCTCCGCGCAGCCGAACGACGGGAGCTTCGACGAGGACGCGGCCTTCCGGAAGTTCAATGGCGCGTTCGTGGACCTGCTCGGGCGAGACGCGACGTTATCCGCCGCCCAGATGCAGAGCTTCACGGACTTCATCCTCCAGGTGGCGTATCCGCCGAACCCGATCCGGAACCTCGACAACTCGCTCACGCCCTCGCAGGCCGCCGGTCGTGATTTCTTCTTCGACGTCCCGGTGGCGAGCCATGGCACCTGCCAGTCGTGCCACCGCCTCGATCCGGAGGCAAACCCGGGCGATCCTTTCCCCGGTTTCTTCGGGACCGAAGGCCTCGGCTCCTTCGACGCCACGACCCAGATCCCCAAGGTCCCGCACCTGCGCAACATGTACCAGAAGGTCGGTATGTTCGGCGCCGGGTTCACGAGTGGCAATCGGCCCCCCGATCCGTTCCTGGGCGACCAGGTCCGCGGCTTCGGCCTCAATCACGACGGGACCGTGCCCGAGCTGTTCACCTTCAACAGCGGCTTCGACGAGATCCCGCTGAACCCGGTCGGCATTCCGAACACGCCCGCCGGCACGCAGGCCAAGCTCGACATGGCCGCGTTCCAGCTCGCCTTCGATAGCAACCTGGCGCCCATCGTGGGGCAGCAGGTGACGCTCACCGCCGACAACCAGGCCGTCGCGTCGGCGCGTATCGATTTGCTCCTCGCGCGCGCGGACGCCGGGGAGTGTGATCTCGTGGCCAAGGGCCGGCTCCTCGAGGATTTCGGCTTCGTCTACCTCGGCAGCGGGCAATTCGCGGCCGATCGCGCCGCGATCCCGCCCATCCACGATGGATTTTTGAGGTCGGTCATGACCGCGGGCAACGGGGCGCTCACGTATACCTGCGCGCCGCCCGGCGCGGGCGTGCGTATGGGCATCGACCGCGACCTCGACGGCTTCCTCGACGGCGACGAGCGGCACGCAGGGAGCGACCCGGCCGATCCCACGAGCACGCCGTGATTGCGCGGAGCGAAAGCTCGATCCCCGCCGTCCCTGAGCACGGGTCTCCTCGCAAGCCGTCGCGCCGGGGCTCGGCCCCGGACCCCGCAGGGGCTATCCGCCCCTCGACCCGGACCAGGGCAGGCCCTGGACCAAGGGTTGAAAAACT
>JANMGF010001215.1:0-7175 GCA_031374535.1 Polyangium sp. (in: bacteria) | reverse complement strand
AGAGCCGTAACCTTTCGAGCGCGTAACATCGCGCCGCGCACGACGGACCCTTGCCTCGATCGGCGATCCATTTCGAAAGCGTATCGAGCTCGCCCGCCCACCCCGCGGGCGCCGGCGCGGGCGCTGGTTTGTCGGGGGCCGCTGCCGCCGGCGGATCCGCTGCCAGGGCTGGGTAGGGCGCGAGCATCGCGATCGCGGACACGAGCGCGAGCGAGCGCCTCCTCAAGCCGAAAGGATGGCCTCGATCGGCAGCGCCTTCCCCAGGATTCGCTCGATCGTCGAGACCGGCGTCCCCGCGGGAGGCAACACGTACCGCGCATTCTGATGATCGTCCGATGATGCCGTCCAGCATTTCTTGTGCTCCTCCGCGAACGCGCGGAACGACTCGGCCACCTCCGCCTTGTGGCGCGACGTATACACTTCGACCCCGCTCGCCCGCAGCAGCACCACGCGTGTCCTCTCCTTGTCCCGATACCGGGCCGGGTGGGCCACCACGTCGAGCGCGCCGTCCTGACGAATGCATTCGATCGCCTCCTCCGGCGTCCAGCCAAAGAGCTCCCGATCTTCTTCCCAGAAAGACACGTGGTGGTCGCGGAACGCCGAAAAAAGCGTGGTCCTCGCGACGACCCGATCGATCATCGATTGCAGCGCCGGAAAATCAGCCGGCGAAAGCCCTCCGAGCTCACCCTCCGGATCGATCGCGCGCCGCTCCTCCTCGCCGAGCCCTTCCATCCAGGAAAGGACAAACGCCTTCCACTTCGCCTGCACCCGCTCGCCGCGCCGAAAAAGCGCCGTTTGCCGGAGGAGCGGCAAACTCGAGAACCGCGCTGGAAAATACGCGAGCACGTGGAACTGCTCGGCCCGATCCGTCCCGAAATGCAGGAACGCCGTCACCTCGACGGCTGGCACGAACAGGATCCCCGCCTCCGCCGCCGCCCGCGCGGCCCGTGGTACCGCCGTGAGCACGTCGTGATCGGATACGGCGACGACACGCATCCCGATCTCGCGACGGAAATCCACGTACGCCTCCGGCGTCGCGCGGCCATCCGAAAAGAGCGTGTGCCCGTGCAGGTCCGTGGGGATGAGCAAGGACAAACCTTCAGGGCAACGTGTTCGCGACCGAGAACGTGTAATTCGTGAAGGCCCCGTTCGGGTTGTCGTATTTATCGGCCTTCAGCACCTTCGCCCCGTCCGCGTACCATTTCGCGTTGATGTTGGAGAAACCCGAGTAATCGGCGATGAGGTACGTCTTGATGTGCGTGTACATCATCATCCGCCGCGATTTCGCGGGCACCACGATCGCCGCCTCGAACGTGGTCCGGCCCGGGGCCACGAAACGCGAGGTCGTGTTCGGCGCCAGCATCACCTCCGGCCTCCAGCCGAGGCCGTCGTCGAAATGGATCGCGTAGGCGACCTCGTGCACCAGTTTTCCATAAATCGGGACCGTCACCCAGCCGAAGCGGGTCCCGCTCTGCGCCGTCCCGATCTGCGTATCGATCGTCGATTTGTCGACCACCACGTCCGCGCGCCAGTCCGAGACCGCGAGCAAGAGCTCGGCTCCCGCGATCGGGTCGTCGCCCTCGACGATCCGGTTTCGTTTCGTCGACTGCACCGAATCCATGAACAGGCTCTTCTTCGGCAGCTCCCCGCCGAAGACCGCGAGCTTCGGCAGCTCCGACGCGTCGATCACCCCGCTCACGCCGCCGGGCGCGAGGTCCGTGATCACCACCGAAAACGTGAGCCAGTCGGCCTTCGACGGCACGAAAAAGCTCTTCGTGATCGCCACGTGCGCGTACGGATCCGCCCCGCTGAAGCTCGTCACCGCCGCCTTCAGCGCCGCGATCGTCGTCGCCTTGTCGATCGCGTTCACCGTCACCGTCGCCGTGAGCTGCTTCAGCCGCGCGAGATCACTCGGCAGTGGCATCCCCGGGTAGAGCCGATCCCAGAGCAGCCACGATGGCAACTCGATCGAGAGCGACTCGCCCGCGCGCAAAAACTCGTCCGTCGTCGACGCGACGAGCTTCACCGTGAAGCTCCCTGGAAACCCGTCGAGCGCGAGTTTTCCCGTGCCCGGCGAGAGCTCGTCTTCGGCCTCCGCGGTAGGCTCGTCCCCGAGCTCGACCGGCTCTGCCACGCACCCGCTCTGCGCCCCCGAAAGGGCGAGCAGCCCCGAAGCCGCGGCGACGCCCGTCCCCGCCCTTCGCACCCTCACCTTGATCATGATTCCCTCCAGGAGCCGAAGCCCCGTGCCAGAAGCGCCCCAGCGCGCGGCCCGCGAGCGTAGAATGAAGCCACGTGCCGCGACAAGACCCGACATCACCCATCGTGCTCCGCCCCGTCCTCCGCCGCCTGGCCGCGCGCGGGGCCTTCCCCGGCGTGAAGGCCTCTGCGCCGGCCTTGCTCCTCGGCGAGGTCTGCGACTGGCAAACGGGCATCCCGCTCTCCTCGATCGACGCGCCCGCCCCCCTCCCGCCCGGCGAACGTCGCGTCGAAACGTCCCTCGATCTCCCCGTCGGCGTGTATTCGTACAAGCTCCGCGCCGGGGGACAGTGGTCGCTCGACCTCGACAACCCGAGGACCCGCTCCCGGGATCGAATTCGCAACAGCGTCCTCTCCGTCGGCGGCGCGCCCGAGCCGCTCCTGTTTGCCCCCGCGCCGCCCTTCGTCCTGCAAGCACCCGAGAATGGCAGGTTCGTCGTCACGGCGGGCCTGCGCCGCGGCCACGGCGAGGTTCTCCGTTTCGCCTGGGAATCGGACGACGCACGCGGCGAAGTGGATATGACGCGGTTCGCCGAGGAAGACGAGCACCTCTTTTTTCGCGCCAAACTCCCCGGCCCGGCGAGGCCCACCCGCATTCGATTCCTCGTCGACGACGTTCACGAAATGTTCGCCCTTACCCCCAGCCCCCCGGACGATCTTCCCACATGGTGGAAAGACGCCGTCCTTTATACCATCTTCGTCGATCGTTTCGCCCCGCGCCCCGGCGCTCCCTGGGGCGCCGATCCCGGCCCTGATCGACCAGCCGGCGGCCACCTCGACGGCATTCGCCTCGCTTTGCCTCGCCTCGCCGATCTCGGCGTCACCGTCCTTTACCTCACCCCCACGATCCTCGCCGCCTCCTGCCATCGGTACGACCTCATCGATCCCCTGCAGATAGACCCCGCCCTCGGCGGCGAACCCGCCTTCGCCCGCCTCGTCTCCGAAGCCCGCGCCCGCGGCATCCGTATCCTCGTCGATCTCGCTTTCTCCCACGCAGGCCGCGGTTTTCCGCCGTACGAGGACGTCCGCAAGCACGGCCTCGACTCTCCGTTTGCCCCCTGGTTTCGTTGGACAAACTCACGCCGCGGCGCCGCGCCCAAGCTCCTTCATTATGGCCGGCGCAAGGACGCCCCCTTGCTCGACCTCGATCACCCCGACGTCCGGGCCCTCGTCCTTTCGGCCACTTCACGCTGGGCCGAGCGTGGCGCCTCCGGCCTTCGCCTCGACATGGCCGCCGAGGTCCCGCTCGATCTCGCCGCGGCCATCCGCGCGACCTTCCGGCGCCAAAACCCCGACGCCGTCGTCCTCGGCGAGCTCGTCCCCGCCCACGCGCACCGCTGGATGGGCCACGGCGCCCTCGATTGCGCCACCGATTTCGGCTTTCACGACGTCCTCGTCGATTTCCTCGCCAAACGCGCGATCCCCGCCGATCTCGCCGCCCGCAGGCTCGCCCTCCTCGACCTCGATCGAGGCGCCCCCGACGCCCATTCGCTCCGGTTCGTCTCGACACACGACCACCCCCGCTTCGCCAGCCTCACCCGAAAACACGGCGGCCCCGCCCGCCATGGTTTGCTCGGCCTGCTCGTCCTCCTCGCGTGGCCCGGCGTTCCTTCGCTTCTTTATGGCGAGGAATACGACCTCTTCGCCGAGACCCCCGTCACCGAGCCCGAAGACGTCTGGCCCGATCGAATGCCCTTGCCCCTCCGCCCCGACCCCGCGGCCGAGGGCGCCGCCTCGATTGTACGTTCGCTCCTCGCCCTCCGCGCCGCCCACCCCGCGCTCCGCCGGGGCGACCTCGAAATCCTCTTCGCCGAGGCGGGCCTCCTCGTCTTCCGCCGCGCCCATGCGGGCGAGGTCCTCGACGTCGCCGTCAATGTCGCGGATGCCGTCGAAATCGACCTCGAGGACGACGAATTCCCCTCCGTTTCCCTCCTCTTCTCGATGGGTGACGTCCGGCTCGCGGGGCAGACGCTCCTCTTCGCCGAAGACTCCGCCGCCCTCGTCCTTCGCGCCCGTTGATTGCAGCCCCTGCCCGATGCGCTACGCTTCGAGCGATCGCGACCGAAGCGTCGCGCGGAGCTTGCCATGAAAAACCTTATCCATCTCGCCCTCCTGGTCCCTCTGGCCTCGGCGTCCCTCTACGCGTGCGGGCACGACGAGCCGAGTGTCCCCGCGGGTTACGAAGACGTCGTTTACGGCGGCGCGGCCACGGACGAGGCGCTCGCCGCATTGCTCACCGCAATCGACCAGACCCCCCCGGCAAATGTCCCGTCCCAGGCCCCCACGCTGACCTCGCCCATGGCCGGCGATCTCCCCGCTTCCGCCATTCCCACATTCTCCTGGCAAGTCGGCCCGATCGCCCGGCTCTCCCCGCCCGGACCCCCGTCCCTCCTGCCTGTGGAGCCGCGCGCCGAGCCCCTCTACGTTCCGCTGGTCCCGCTGGCCCCGCTCGCCGCATTGCTCGGCCCCGCCCGCGCGGCGCACGCCCACGGGACGCCGTTTACCGGGGTTGCGTCGTGGCTCGTCGTCTCCACCGATTCCGATCCCAAGCTCGCCCGCGTCTTCACGAGCGAGACCTCCTGGAAACCCTCGGATTCGGTATGGGCACGGATGACCGCCGCCAAGGCCCCGATCACGGTCGAGCTCACCTCCGCCCTCTTCGTCGACAACCGCATCGACATGGATGGTGGCCCCTTCCAGGGCAGCAAAACCATCTTTACGATCACGCCATGATCACGCCTCAACTTCATGCCCTTCGCGTGCTGGCCGGCGCTGCCCTTCTCACCGCTCTGCCTGCGTGCGCGGACGCCCCCATCGAATATCGCTACGATCCGTACGCGGGCGACGCATTCCCCGACCGCCGCGAGCCCGTCGCGGTTCCCCCGGGTGGCCTCGGAATCGTCACGGACAGCCTCTCGGACACCCTGTCGCTCGTCGACCTCGGCACGGGCAAGGCCATGAAACGCGTCCCGGTCGGCCGCGATCCGGTCGGCCTCGACGGGCCCCACCACATCACGGTCGACCTGCCAGGCGGCTTCATTTATATCGGGCTTTCGTACCCCGCCGCCGCGACGGGCGGCCCACATACCTCGCACGGGAGCAGCATCCAGCCCGGCTACGTCCAGAAGCTCGCGCTCGACGATTTCCGCATCCTCGGCCAGGTGCGCGTCGACGCGAACCCTGGCGAGATCGTCGCCTCGGAGGACGGAAGACGCGTCGTCGTCTCCCATTTTGATCTCCAGCGCGCCATCCTCAATCCAGGGAACCTCGAAAAGGCTCGCGCGACGCTCGCCGTCATCGACCCGACGGCCATCTTGCCCACCGGATCGGCCGATCCGACGCGAATCTCCACCTGCGTCGCGCCTCACGGCATGGCCCTCTCGCGACCCGACGGCGCCCGCGCTTATGTCGCCTGTTATGGGGAGGACGCGATCGCCGTGGTCGACCTCGACAAACGCGAAGTGGTCGATCGGATCCTCGTCGACCCCTCCGGCGGCGCGATCGGCGATCCGCAAGCCGGCCCCTACTCGGCCATTCTTTCACCGGACGGTAAGATCCTGGCGCTCGGCAACACGGTCTCCAAGGACGTCCGTTTCTTCGACGTCGAGGCGAACGTGATGCTCCCCGCCCGCACGATCGACACGCTCGGCGCCCCCTTCTTCCCGGCCTTTTCCCCGGACGGCAAATACCTCTGGATCCCCATGCAATCGCCCGACGCGCTCGTCCTGGTCGACCTCGAGAATGGCAACCAGGAGCTCGCCCGCCGCGATTTCACGGCCGATCAATGCAAATGGCCCCACGTGGTCCAGCGGCTCGACGAGACGCGGATCGCCCTCGTCTGCGAGGGTGATCACGTGCAGGCGGGCAAGGTGCTCCTGCTCGACGCGACGACCCTCGAAACGAAGAGCGAAACGATGGTCGGGGTTTATCCCGACGCCATCACGCGTATCCCGGGCGCTGGGCTTTAAGGCACCCCGAGAAACGCGAGCACGTCCCCGAGCTCCTCGTCCGAGAACAGCTCCAGCGAAAACGGCGGCATCTGACCGCCGTACCCCAAAAATCCCCCGTGCCGCGTCTTCTGCACGAAAACGAGCCTACGTTGCTCCTCGGTGTACACGCCGAGCGGATGCTCCGCGAGCGTCTGGTCCGGTAAAACCGGCGCTCGCGCCACGATACGCCCCTCGCCCGTCTTCGCCGCGCCGTGACAGTTGCCACAGGCGCGCGTATACACGGAGGCACCCGCATTCGCGTCACCCGCGGGCGGATCCGTGATCTGCACGGCTACCGTGAACGGCCATTCCTCCTCGTCCTCGGGCCCGGACGGCAACGAATCGAGGTACGCGAAAAGCGCGCGGGCCCGCTCGTCCTCCGCCGTCCAGGTTTTGCTCGACAGCATGAAATAATAGAGGCACTGGTTCATCGAGCGGAGAAGCTCGACCTCCATTCCGCCCCAGTACGAGGCCCGCCGCGTCACGCCTGCGAGCGGCGCGCCTGGCAGGATCGGCCCGCCCTCGGTCGGCATCGTCGTCGCGTGGCAGGTCGCGCATGAATATGTATTGGCCGCCGTGCCCGTGATCGTCGGATCCGAAAAGAGCATTTTGCCGTGGTCCTCCGCGGTCCCCTGCACGATGTCCGGCTCGGGATCACACGCGCACAAGAGCCCCGAAAGGAGCAAGGCCCTACCCAGGATGACCTTCCGTCGCATACGCGCCATCCTAGCAGCCGCGCGTGGACCTGGCTTGTCCCGGCTGCGCCGCCGTAGTATCCCCGCGGCCGTGCTCACCTACACCGGCGACGCCACCTACGACCTCGTCGTCACGATCGCCCTTGGTTTCGCGGTGTTCGTCGCCGTCGCCTCGTGGTTCATCCCCTCGCCGTATGGACGTTTTGCCTCCTCGCGCTTCGGCGTCGGGCTC
>JANMGF010001145.1:0-4114 GCA_031374535.1 Polyangium sp. (in: bacteria) | reverse complement strand
CACGAAGACGATCGACTGCGGCACCTTGTACTTCGCGAGACGCGCGCGACAGAACGCGAGGATCGCCTCGGCATCGGGCGACGCGCTTTCGGCGAGCACCACGAAAGCCCGGCCCACCTGGCCCCATTTCTCGTGCGGCATGCCGATGAGCGCCGCCTCCGCCACGGACGAATGCGCCGCCAGCACCGCCTCGATCTCGGCCGGGTAGACGTTTTCGCCCCCGGAGATCAGCAGATCCTTGCTGCGCCCCGCGATGTAGAAATGGCCCTCGTCGTCGCAACGCCCGAGATCACCCGTCCGCAGCCACCCGTCGTCGAGCACCTTCGCCGTCTCCTCCGGCCGGCCCCAGTAACCGCCAAACACGTGCGGCCCGCGGACCTCGAGTTCACCCACGTTGCCCGGACGAACCAGCTCCCGCGCCGCGTTCACGATCCGCGCCTCGACGAAAAAAAGAGGCGCGCCCACGGAGCCGACCTTGCGGCGTACGTCGGCGGGCGGCAGCCAGAAGTTGTTCGGACCGGCCTCGGTGAGCCCGTACCCCGTCTTCAGCTCGATCCCCCGCTCCCAGTACGTGTGAAAAAGCGGCTCGGGGCAGGGGGCGCCGCCGCTGATGCAGATCCGCAAGGCACGAAGTTCCGCCTCGGCAAAACGTCGATGCTGCGACAAGGCGAGGAACATCGTGGGCACGCCGAAGAAGACCGTCACGCCTTGCTGGCGCACGCCCGCGTACACCTCGTCAGGCTCGAACGAGCGGCAAACGACGGACGTGCCGCCGGCGAGCACGAGCGGCGCCGTGAACACGTTGAGCCCGCCCGTGTGAAAGAGCGGCGCGTTGAGCAGCGCGACATCGGAGGCCGAGAGCCCCCAGCTCGAGATCGTGTTCACCGCGTTCGCCGTGATCGACCGGTACGTCAGCATCGCGGCCTTGGGTGTACCCGTCGTGCCCCCCGTCCCGCAGAGCACCCAGGGCTCGTCCCAGCCGATCTGGATCGACGGCGGCGAACGATCCGTGGCGGCGTCGCGTCCTGCAAAATCGACGTCGTCGCCGCGCGCCCGTGATGCACCGCGAAGCGCCACGAACGTGCGGGGAACGAAGCTCGTCTCGCGCCGGAGCGCCTCGCTCGCGTGGGCGAACTCGGGCCCGTACACGAGCACGTCGGGGGTCGTGGCCGCGAGGTACTGCCCGAGCTCGCCCGCTGTCAGTCGATGGTTCAGCGGCGTGAAGATCGCCCCGAGCTTGCCGCAGGCGAACCAGAGATCGAGCGTCTCCACGTTGTTCATCGAGAGCATGGCGACCCGATCGCCTCGCCGCACCCCGAGCCTTTCCCGGAGAAAGTGCGCCGTCTGGTTCGCCGTGCGATCCCACGCCCGGTACGTCACGGCCCGCCCGCCCGAGCCGTTGTCGAAAAGCGCCACCTTGTCGGGGGAGAGCGCCGCGCGTCGTCCGAGCCAGTCGCCGAGGTGCATGCCGCCCTGCGTAGCAAACCCACGCACGCGCCGGAATGCTGGAGGCGCGGTGATCGTGCGTTGTTGCGCCGCAGCAATCCATTGCGATCGGGACGTGCGGGGTGTACGACCGTCCGTATGGTCGTGAAGAAGTACGGCAACCGGCGGCTGTACGACACCGAGGCGAGCCGTTACGTCACGCTCGAAGAGGTGGAGGTGCGCGTGCGCCGGGGTGACGACGTCGAGGTCATCGACGCCAAGACCGGCCGCGATCTCACGCAGTCGACGCTCGCGCAGATCATCCTGGAGAGCCGCGGCGCCGCCCGCCTCCTGCCGGTCCCGCTCCTTCGCCAGCTCATCCGCATGGGGGATGATGCCCTGGCCGAGTTCTTCGAGCGCACGGTGATCTGGGCCCTCGACATCTACTTGCTCGCCAAGAAGGGCGCGCGTGTTTTTCCGATCGGTCCGCTCGGGGCGCTCCCGTTCCTGAACGCGATCCTCGGCGGCGGCAGCGGCGGCAACGCTCCCTGGGCCACGTCGCGCGAGCCCGATCCCGAGGAGCAGGTGCCGCCCCCCGACCTGCCCGAGCACAACGAGCAAGCCGAGGAGCTCGCCGCCCTCCGCCGCGAGCTCGAGGAGCTCAAGCGTGTCGTCGGCAAGAAACGCCGCGAGCCCTGAGCTTTGTTGCGGTGCAACAAGGACGCGCGTAAGCTGGTCCCTCCGGGCGTGTCGAGACGAAACGACGCGCCGACGCGCGGAGGAAAAGAGCATGTACATCGGGGACTGGATGGAGCGCGGTGAGCGGTATTTCCCGGAGTCGCTCGCTGTCGTCGACGTGGCCAAAGGGGAATCGGGGCGGTTTTCCTATCGGGAAATGAACCGGCGCGCCAATCGCCTCGCTGGTTTCCTCCGCGACGAAGCTTTCATGACAAGGGGCGACCGCGTGGGAATCCTGGCCATGAACGGCGTGGAGTTTCTCGACGCGTTTTTCGCCTGCGCCAAGCTCGGCGCGGTGCTCGTGCCGTTCAACTGGCGCAGCCATCCGCGCGAGATCGGCGAGCTCGTGGAGCAGACCGGCCCAAAGGTGATGATCTTCGGCGACGATTTCCGCGCGGGTCTCACCGAGATTGCGAGCCTCCCGGCGTGCGCGTCCGTCTCCACGTGGCTGCACCTCGACGGCGAGGGGATTCGAGGAAGCCGGCCTTACGGGGCGACGATCGCGTCCCGCGAGGCGTCGCCGATCAAGAATGACGCGGTCGAGGCCGAGGACATCGTTTGCCTGCTCTTCACGGGCGGCACCACGGGTTTGCCCAAGGGCGCGAAGATCTCGTATCGGATGATCGCCTGGAACACGCTGAACACCGTGATCCACGAGCTTTCGCGCGGCGACGTGACGCTCACGCACACGCCCATGTTCCACACCGGCGCGCTTTTCGTCTACACGCTCCCCTTGCTCACGCTGGGCGGGACGGTGGTCATCATGCGCAAATGGACCGCCGACGACATGCTTTCGCTCATCGAGCGCGAGAAGGCGACGGTCCTCTTCTGCGTGCCGACGCAATACCAGATGATGATGCAATCGCCGCGCTTCGACGCGGCGAACCTCAAAAGCCTGCGTTTTCTGACGAGCGGCGGCGCGCCCCTTCCCCTGCCGATCATCCGCACGTACCGAGAAAAACACGGCGTCGTCTTCAAGCAGGGCTTCGGCATGACCGAGTTTGGCCCGGGCATCTTCTCGATGGACCCGGAATATGCCGAGACGAAGGCCGGGAGCATCGGCAAGCCGAACTATTTCATCGACGTCCGGATCGTCGACGACGACAATCACGCCTTGCCCGCGGGCGAGGTCGGCGAGCTTGTCTTGAAGGGACCGAGCGCGAGCTCCGGGTATTTCAACAACCCCGAGGCCTCGAAGGCGGCCGTGGACGCGGAGGGCTGGTTCCACACGGGGGACATGGCCCGCGTCGACGAGGACGGGTTTTATTACATCGCCGACCGCAAGAAGGACATGTTCATCTCGGGCGGCGAGAACGTCTACCCGGCCGAGATCGAGAAGGTCCTTTACGAGCACCCGGCCGTCGCGCAGGCCGCCGTGATCGGTGTCGCCGACGAGAAATGGGGCGAGGTCGGCCGGGCTGTCGTGGTGACGAAACCCGGCAAGAGCGCGACGGAGGAGGAGATCCTGGCCCATTGCCGCGATCACCTCGCCAAGTACAAGGTGCCGAAATCGGTGGTCTTCGTGGAAGCGATGCCCATCTCGGCGGCCGGCAAGATCCTGAAGAGAGAGCTCAAGCTAACCTACGCGCGCTGAGAGCGCGAGATGGAGAAGAGACCGTGGCAAAATCCATCACGAACAAGGAACCGAAGCTCTTGACCCGCGTGGTGAAGGGCCTCGGGCACTGGCTCGGCCCGGAGACCCCGACGGGCAAGGCGTTCGTCGCCGCCGAGAAGGGCATGTCGAAGGCGTTCGATCGCCTCGGCAGGAACGATTCTTACCTGAATTTCGCGGGCGGCGCATTGAACCGCGCCCTGCGTCTTCGCGCCGCGTACGTCGAGTCCCAGGAGAACTGGCTCAACGTGCTCCGGATGCCCTCGCTCACGGAGTTCGACGAGCTCCGCGAGGAGGTGCGCGACATCCACAACCAGATCGAGGCGCTCTCGTCGCCGG
>JANMGF010001129.1:0-6077 GCA_031374535.1 Polyangium sp. (in: bacteria) | reverse complement strand
GGTCGCCATCAACATGCTCAAGGACGCCGAGGCCGCCGGGCTCAAGCCGGGCGGCACGATCGTCGAGGCGACGAGCGGCAACACCGGCGCAGCCCTCGCGATGAACGCGGCGGTCCGTGGCTACAAGTGCGTCTTCGTGATGCCCGACAAGATGTCGCAGGAGAAGGTCGACACCCTGCGCGCCTTCGGGGCGAAGGTCGTCGTTTGTCCCACGGCCGTCGAGCCGGACGATCCGCGCAGCTACTACCAGGTCGCCAAGCGGATCGCCGACGAGACGCCGAACTGCTTCTACGCGAACCAGTACCACAACCCCTCGAACCCGGGCGCCCACTACGCCTCGACGGGGCCCGAGATCTGGGAGCAGTGCGGCGAAGATCTCGACGTGTTCGTCGCCGGCATGGGCACGGGCGGCACCATCAGCGGCACGGGCAAGTACCTCCGCGAAAAGAAGCCTTCGGTGAAGCTCGTCGGGATCGATCCCGTCGGCTCGCTTTATTACGACTTCGTAAAGACGGGCCGCATCACGAAGCCCTTCAGCTACAAGGTCGAGGGCATCGGCGAGGACTTCTTCCCGAGCACGATGAACCTCGAGATCCTGGACGAGGTGATCCGCGTCGACGACAAGGAGTGTTTCCTCATGACGCGTGATCTCGTGCGTCTCGAGGGCCTGTTCGTCGGCGGATCCGGGGGCGCGGCCGTCGCGGGCGCCATCAAGTACGCGCGCCAGAGCGGCCGGAAGGAGAACATCCTGATCCTCCTGCCCGACGCGGCCTCGAAGTACCTCGGCAAGATCTTCAACGACAACTGGATGCGCTCGAACGGCTTCCTCGAGGAAGAGAAGAGCCTCGGCACGGTGCGGGATCTGCTCGCGGTCAAACCCCTCGGCGAGGTCGTCGCGGCGAGGCCCAAGGACCGCGTCGGCGAGGTCATCACCAAGCTGAAGACCCACGGCATCAGTCAGATCCCCATCGTCGACGAGGGCAAGCTCTGCGGCCTCGTGCACGAGGTCGACCTGCTCCGCCACCTCGTGACGGGCAAGGGCAGCCTCGACTCGCACATCCAGGAGCTCATCGAGGGCGAGTACGCGACGGTCACCGTCGACACGAAGGTCGAGCTCTTGAAGGGCGTGCTGAACGACGCGCGCGTCGCCATCGTCACCGACGGCACGCGGGTCGTCGGGATCATCTCCAAGATCGATCTGATCGACTACCTGGCCCGCCGCGCCGCAGAGCCCGCCGCCTGATCCGAGCCGGGGCGAGGACGTTGCTCCCGTCCCTCGCCCCGCTCTCCCGTCAGCGACCGCGCACGGTCTCGGCGGTTTGTCCGAAAAGAATCTTCTTCGCCTCGTCGTCCATGGTCGGCCCCTGGACGAGCTCCCGGCCCACGGCCCTCCCGCGCTCCACGCCCGGCCTCGCGGTGATCGCGTCGAACCAGCGCCGGAGGTGCGGGAAATCGTCGAGGTTTTGCCCCTGCGCCTTCCACGGCACGACCCAGGGCCAGGAGGCCATGTCGGCGATGGAGTATTCACCGGCGAGGTATTCGCGATCCGCGAGGCGTTTGTCCATGACGCCATAAAGACGATTGACCTCCCGGGTATACCGATCGATCCGGTATTCGATCTTCTCCGGGGCATAGAGGCGAAAATGGTGCGCCTGGCCGGCCATGGGACCGAGCCCGGCCATTTGCCAGAAGACCCATTGCAGGACCTCGTACTTGCCGCGCGTGTCCTTCGGCAGGAAGCGGCCCGTCTTCTCGGCGAGGTAGACCAGGATCGCGCCCGATTCGAAGATGCTGATCGGCTCGCCGCCTCCCTCGGGATCGTGGTCGACGATCGCGGGCATACGGTTGTTCGGGCTGATGGCCAGGAACTCGGGCTTGAACTGCTCGCCCCGCCCGATGTGCACCGGGACGACGCGGTACGGCAAACCCACCTCTTCGAGCATGATGCTGATCTTGCGGCCGTTCGGCGTGGGCCAGTAATGGAGATCGATCATGGTCCCTCCTCTCTCCAATCGTGTTATGTTCGGGCCTAGAACTCGCCCATCAGGCCGATCGCCGGATAGACGATGAAGCTATTGATGTCGATCTCGCGCACGGTCTGTCCGAGCACTTCGAGTGTGCCGCTGGAGATAAGCTGCACCATCGTCAGCTCGAACGCCAGAAAGACGTATTTGTAACCAATCGCGACGCCGGCCTGCCCGCCCACGTAAAACGCATTTCCGCCGAAGGAGGCGACCTCGGTGCGGCCAGCCGTGACCCCGGGGACCGAGGGGATCGCGAGCTTCAGCTCGGTGCCGAAGTTCGTGTACATGAACCGCGGACCGCCCCAGAGGCGATACCAGTTGCCGTGCGTGCCAAAGACGAGCGGAACGTCGATCTGCCAGCGCGTGAAATCCTCGAGCTCGACGATCTTGAGCGTGTCGCCGAGCGGCAAGGGGAGCACGTAATACCCGAGGCCAAGGCCGACCGCGGCGTCGACGCCGTGCTTTTGCTTCTGGAGGAACTGATACCGGCTGCCGAGGCGAATGGAGCTCGTCGCAAACCGGCCCGAAACCTCGAGGTTGTCGATGACAGAGTAGGCCACGCCGATGTGTGGTGTCACGGAAGGCGGGTTGAGGACGAGGCCGCCGCTCGCTTCGTAGATCTTGTCGACCTCGGCCTGGGTGAGATCACGCTCGCCGGCAGCCTCGACGAGGATCTCGGCGACCTCGAAAGCGTCGGAGATCTGGCCCGTCGGCACGGAGATATCCATGCCGAGCTCGGCCTGCACGTGACCCTTCGCGGCGACGTGCGCCGGTTGCATGCTGGAGAGCGCAGGCGCGCAGCCCACGGCAAAAGACGAGACGAGGAGCGCAGAGACCTTCACGGCCGAGCGGAGGGAAAGCACGACCACGAAGATATCACGAGACGAGCAAGCTCAGCCCTCGGCGACGACCGGGTCGCGCGCCCCGAAGAGCGGCGCGAAGATACGCGAGAGCGCAGCGCTAGCATCGGCGAGCGAGGGAGCCGACTTGCCCACCGCCGAGAGACGAAGGACTCGGCCGTGAATCGGGACGTCGAAAGAGACCATGCCCTCGCCACGCGTCACCTCGTCGATCACGTCGTCGAAATGGGCCTCCCCCTCCACGACGCCGAGCGCCGCGAGCCAGTCGTGGTCGTACCCGGCCCCAGCAGCGGCCACGAGGAGCCCTTCGTCACTGGCGAGCGCCACGGCCTTGATCCGGTTCCGCTCGATCACCGCCTCGAGGTAGAGGCTCGCAGCCTCCTGGATCATCTCGCTGCGCTTCCTGCGTCGGTCATTCGTCATGTGGGAGAACCTCCGATGGCGTACGACATAACACTACCTTGGAGCCGTCCCCCGGGGCCAAGAATGGAGCGAACGATCCTGCACGAAGGATCCGAGGGTGTCGAACGACGAACGGAAGGGTGGAAGGTGGCGTGACCATGAAGAAAGGTTGCGGCCGTTCCACGGGGCGAGCCGCTTGCTCAGGCTGGTAAGCGGCTAAGAGGCGGCATACCATGCTCGGGATGCCCCTCCCCGTCCCTGCGCGCGCGGCCGCCCGGCGAAGGCACATCCGTCGCTGATATGCTGCCGGAGAAGATCCCCGAGCTCATCGCTTCGCGATATCGCGTGGTTCACCCCATTGGCGAGGGGAACATGGGGACGGTGTACCTCGTGGAGCACGTCTACACCGGCGAAGAGCTGGCGATGAAGGTGCTGCAAGCGCACGTCGGCACCAATGCGAAGCTCGTCAAGCGGTTCAAGCGCGAGGCGTGGCTGCCGGCCCGGATCCGCAGCGATCACGTGGTGCGGGTGATCGACGCGGACGTGGCGCCGGAGCTTGGAAACGCGCCGTTCCTGGTGATGGAGCTGCTCCGCGGCTCGGATCTCGAGGCGTACGTGCAGCGCCAGCAAACGGTGCCCGCCGCCGAGGTGGTGGGGATCTTCTGGCAGGTCGCGGACGCGTTGAGCAAGGCGCACGCGCTCGGGATCATCCATCGGGATCTGAAGCCCGAGAACATCTTCCTGCACGAGCACTACGACGGCCGCGTGATCGTGAAGGTGCTCGATTTCGGCATCTCCAAGATGGCGGGCGAAGAGGGCATCGAGGAGGCGCGCCTGACGCGCACGGGCGCAGTGCTCGGAACGCCGCTCTACATGCCGCCCGAGCAAGCGACGGGCGACACGCCACGCGTGGGGCCTCCCGCGGACATGTGGGCCCTCGGGCTCATCGCCTTCCGGCTGCTCACGGGGCAGGTCTACTGGAAGGCGCACACGATGGCAGAGCTGCTCGTCGAGATCTTGACGCGCCCCATGGACCCGCCGTCGGTGCGTGATCCGAGCCTGCCGAAGTCGTTCGACGCGTGGTTTTTGCGTTCGTGTGATCGGGAGCCGAAGAACCGGTTTCCGAGCGTGTGGGATCAAGTCAAAGCGTTGGCGGAGAGCCTGGGGATCGGGCCGCCGGAGAAGGCGGGCGAGGTGCAGCGCACGATGCTCACGGGTCAGGCGCAGGCGCCCGACGATCCGATGCGCATGACCGAACACGCGGAGACGCAGCGCCCCTCCCACGCGCCACATCCGCCCACGGTTCCGCCGCCGGCGACGATGCCGTCGGGCGCGCTGCCGCGATCGGAGCGGGAGCGGACGCACACGCGGCCTTCGTCGCGCTCGCGTCACAACATGAAGAAGGCGGCCGACGCCGAGGAAAAGGCGAAAGCCGAGGCCGAAGCGAAGGCGCAAGCCGGGCAGGGGATGCCCATCCCGGCGCCGCGGGGCTCCGAGCCGATGAACGTGGGCATCGGGACCGTGCTCCGGGCCGGCAGCGACACGCTGATGCCGGAGGGCGAGCGCAGGCAACTGACGATCGTCTCGTACGAGCTTTTGGCGTCGACGGAGAGCACGGCGAAGCTCGATCCGCAGAAGCTGCGCGACTCGATCAAGGAGTACGAGGAGGCCCTCGCGCAGGTGATGCGGGCCTACAAAGGCCAGACCGCGCAGCCGCTCGGCGAGGGACAGATCGCGTACTTCGGGTACCCGGTCGCGCGCGAGGACGACGCGAGGCGCGCGGTGAGCTCGGCGCTCGAGGTCGTCGAGACGGCGCAGAAGCTGAACAGTCGCCACGAAAAACCGCTGCTCGACGTGCGCGTCGGCGTGCACACGGGCCTCGTGTTGACGTGGGAGATCATGGAGGAAGGGTCGAGCAAGCCGGCCGCGATCGCAGGCGCGACGCCGACCATGGCCTGGCGCCTGGCGAACCTCACGCGGCGCAACACGGTGCTGATCAGCGGCTCGACGTACCGGCTCGTGCGCAACTACTACCAGTGCACGGGCCTCGGCGTGCGCACGCTGAAGGGGTACGCGCAGCCGGTCGAGACGTACCAGGTGAGCGACGAGAGCGGCGCCAAGAGCCGCATCGAAGGCATGACCACGGGCAGGCTGACGCCCATGGTCGGGCGCGATCTCGAGCTCGGCCTGATGCTCGATCGCTGGGCCCGCGTCGAGGAGGGCTCGGGGCAGCTGCTCCTGATCACGGGCGAGGCGGGTATCGGCAAATCACGCCTGACGCGCGTGTTCCGCGACAGACTCGAGAGCTCGCCGCACACCTGGGTCGAGACGCGATGCCTGCAGGACCAACGAGATCGGGCGCTCTTCCCGATCGCGGGCCTCGTGAACCAGCTCTTCGTCCTCATCGAGCGCGACACGCCCGAGGAGAAGATCAGCAAGCTCGAGCGCGCGCTGACGCATTACGGTTATCCGCTGCCCGAGGTGATGCCGATCTTCGGCTCCTTGCTCGGGCTGCCGGTCTGGCACCGCTACCCGGCGACGGCGATGACGGCGGAGGATCAACGCGCGAAGCTGCAAGAGGTGCTCTTCAGCGCGATCGACACGCTCGCGCGGCGAAGGCCCGTGGTGGTGATGTTCGCGGATCTGCACTGGGCCGATCCCGCGACGCTCGCGATCCTCGGCGACATCGTGCACGACCTGCCGACCGTGAGCGCGATGTTGCTCGGCACGGCGCGGCCCGGGTTCGTCCCGCCGTGGCCCGCGCGTTCGCACGTCAGCACGGTGACGCTGA
>JANMGF010001110.1:0-5435 GCA_031374535.1 Polyangium sp. (in: bacteria) | reverse complement strand
CGCCACCGTCAAGGTCTCCGGCTGGGGCGTGAAGCTGATCAAATCACGATTCTTGGGCACCGAGTTATTCGGGTCGCGGTAGCTGACATACGACCGTACTGTGCTCGATTACTTGGTGTTTTCGACGACGGTGTTGCCGCCCATGCTGACCGCTGTCTGCGCGAGCATCCTGCCGTTCAGCGACGCGCCCGTTTTCATCGTGACCGAGGTCTTCGTCAGGATGACTCCCTCGAAGTGCGAGGTCGTGCCCATATCCACGAGACCGGCGACCTGCCAGAAGACGTTCTGGGGCAATGCGCCGCCGGTGAGGGTGATCTTGGCGGCGTCACCCACCGTGAGATCCTGAGCGATCTGGAAGATCCATACGTCCGTCGCGCTCCCATTGAGGGTGACGTCCGTCGGGATCATGAGGCCCGTGCCCCATTTGTAGACGCCCGCAGCGAGGGTCATCCCGCCGATGTTTCCGGCGTTGAGCTCGGTGACGTCGGGGGCGCGCGCCGCCGCGGAGGTGAACGCGGATTGCATATCGCCCACGGCCATGGTCAAGTTTCCAGGGGTCGGCTCCGCGTCGTTCGCCGCATATACCTTTCCGATGACCTGCGCCGAGGTCGAAAACACATTCGTGGCGTCCGCGTTCAAGGCGAACCCGGTGATGTAACTCCCGGCGGCCGGGCTGATTCCGAGGTTTCCCGTCACGGCGGAGGTCGGCACGGTGGAGATCCCGGTCTGGGCGAGGATCACATAATCACCCGCGGTCCCGAGGTTCACGGGGACCCCGGGCGCCACGGTGATGCCGGTGGTGAAGCTCCAGGTATGGGGTGCGTCGAGGGCCACGCCGGAGGCGCTGATCGCTCCTTCCGTGATTGTCGCGGTGAACATGGTATTGCTCGCGAGGTGCGCGGCAGGCCAGAACATCGCCGTCGCGTCGGTATACGTCACGGTGCCCGGGACCGCCGCCCCGCCGGAGGTCAGCGTGAAGGTCATGGCCGTGAGCGCGTCGCGGTCCATTTCCTCGCTGAAAATGGCGCTGACATACCCGTTGATGGGGACGTCGGTGGCCTCGTTGAGCGGGGTATTCGACAGAACCGTCGGCACCGTCATGGTCCCGGAGCCCCCGCCGCCCTTCGTCGAGCCCTCCCCATCCGAGGGTCCGCAGCCGACGACGAGCGGCATCGAAAGGAGGAGCATTGCGGCAAGGCCCGTGATGCGAGGGAAACGAAGCATTGAAGTCATGGTAACTTTCCTCGTCGGGCCTCGAGCGCGCCGCGGCCCTGTCCACGAAGACATCGCGCGGCACGTCGTGGATGGCTTCGTCGCCATCGGTCACGAATTCGGTCGAACCATCCACGCGCAGCCCGCGATGCGGGGCCTGCAAGAGCTCCGTGGTTCTGTTCGACTTTTACGCCCAACCCGGAACATAGGGACGAAATCCGGGCTGTCAAGTTGGCGAAATAATTCTACTTCTTTGTGTGGCGTGGTGTGCGTCCCAGACGTCGCTCCTGGTCTCGCCTCAAGCGCAGAAGTGGCTGAGCGGATATTCCTTGCCGGATGCGTAATAAGCAAACGGCAGATCCGGGAAGCTCTCGAACCGCGTTGGATACTTGCAGCGCGCTTTGACGAGGCTTCCCTTGGGTACGTCGTATTTCGGGCTGAAGACCAAGCCCCGGCGCTCGATCGTGGGCTGGGAGCGAACTGCGTGGTGATGCCTCGCCATCGAGAGAACGTAATCCGCGAGCAACCTGCCGTTCTCGATCTGCTGCCGTGATCCTTTGACGTCGCCCGACTTCAGCTCGCAGAGGAGCACGAAGAGCCGTGCATCTTCCCCGGCGCTCTCCTGGCAAAACACAATGTAATCACACATGGCAGCGAGTCCCGGGACGTCGCGGAACAAAGGAAAGAGCCGATCCGACGCGGAGAACGTGTACGCGCAGTCGTTCCGCGGACAGACGCCGCCGGCCGATTGGTCGGGCTGGAGGACGAACGCCTGCCCGCTCTTGCGCAGGGTGATGGCCTTGCAGGTGCTGCCGGGGTCGGCTTCCGTGAGCAGGATGGGGCCGCGCTGCACGAGCCCTGGGCGCAGGATCTCTCCGATCGCTTGAAGCAGGGTCGTCATCGAGAACGAGCCTCGTCAGTCGGAGAGCCGCGCGTAGAGGCGTTGCTCGTCGGCGTTGAGCTGATTCACCACGTCGTCGATCGTCTTGATGGAGAACCCCGTCTCCTCGATCGGCACCGGATGGGCCTCCTGCTCGTTGAACAGGTAGACGCCGACCCGCTCCGGAGCGAGCGCGGACATCGGATCGTAGCCGAGTTCCTGCGCTTCGTTCTCGGGCAGCTTGCTCAGCATGATCAGGTGGTTGAGCTCCCGGAGCACGTAATCGCTGTGGGTGCTCATCATGACCTTGAACCCGAGGCGGGATGCTTTGGCGAGGATACGCGTGATTTTGCGCTGGTTGTCCGGGTGGAGGTTCAGCTCGGGCTCGTCGACGATGAGGAAGTCGCCGGGCTGGGCGAGGTGGCGGAAGTAAAAAACGAGGCTGGAGAGGGATTTCACGACCGAGGCGGTGAGGTGCATCGGGAGGTGGGAGCCCGTCGTGGTTCGCGGCGTGAACAACATCTCGCCGGTCTCGGAAACGGCAATTCCTCCCCCGATCACTGCGCTCTCCAGTTCATCAGCGAGGTGTGCGAATGCGCTTTCTTCGTGGCTGAGATTGGCTAGATCATTTGCAATTTTTAGGCTGTCGCGAATGGGCCAGGGATATCGCCCGGCCTTGCGCTTGACGAGCTTCATGGGCGCATCCCCCTGGTCGTCGAGGGCCGCGTCGACCATCTCGTCGACGAGCTCGGTGCGCTTGAGGGCGAGCTCCTTGGCGAAGATGTTGACGGCGATCCGCTCCGCAGGGAAAAGCGTGCATTGGGGAAACAGATCGGAGGACACCATGCGGCGCAGGGCCATGCCGAGGCTGGTTTCGAATTCTTTGCGTTGGTCGAGCGTCAGTGCGCTGAGCTCCTCTACCGACGGTTTGAAGCCGTTTTTGTTGATCATTCCCCAGCTTACTCGTGTCGAGCTGGCGCGGTGCATGAGAAAGGCCGACTCGCCGAAGGGGGTGCGACTTGTAACTGTGATGGTCGGACCGGTCCGAGGGCGCCGATCGACACCGCGGAGCGAGATGTCCGCGGCGGCAAATGAAGCGCTCTCCGCGGCAAAGCAGAGGTGAAGCTTGGACCTGTACTCCCTGGCGATACTCTCGAGCAGATTGGGGCCCTCTTGCGTGAGGAGCTTGTCGAGGTCGAGCGACCGGTTGGGCGACTTCATCAATTGCCGGGCCCAGCGACTTAGATCGACGTTTCCCGCAGGGCGAGAGCGATGCAGCCCATAAACACTCCAAGCCAAATACGTCTTGCCGGAGTTATTCGGCCCCGCCAGCACGATCAAGTCCTTCGACAGATCGACTTCGGCATCGCGGAGGGGTCCGAGGTTTTGAACGCGGAAAAACATGGCTGGATCCAGACGGGCAGAGTCTTCGGTCAGGAGGGGCACCGAGGGTATCCCAGCACCTCTACCACAGCAAACTTCAGGCCAGGCGGGGCCTCACCCACGCGTCTCCAGGTCGCGCCCTCACGACTCCAAGGTCGCTTGGACACGCCTTCCAGTCGCGTGGACACGTCTCCAAGTCGCGTCCACGCCTTCCCAAGTCGCGTCCTCACGCCTCCAGGGTCGTGCGCACGCGCCCTCCCGTCGCGTCCACGCGTTCCCAAGTCGCGTCCTCACGCCTCCAGGGTCGTGCGAACGCGTCTCCCGGTCGCGTGGACACGTCTCCAAGTCGCGTCCACGCGTCTCCAACATCGCGTCCACACGACCCGAGGCCGTGCCTACGCGACCCTCACTTCCCCTTGAGCTGATTCGCCACGGCCTGCGCCTTCGCCTTCGCCGCCTCCTCGTCCCCCAGATACCGCCCCGAAATCGGCTTCAAATCCGCATCGAGCTCATAAAGCAGCGGCACCCCCGTCGGGATGTTCAGCTCCACGATCTCCTGGTCCGAGATCCCGTCCAGGTGCTTCACCAGCGCCCGCAGGCTGTTGCCGTGCGCCACGAGGATCACCCGCTTGCCGCTCCGGATCGCCGGCGCGATCTTGCCCTCCCAGTACGGCAGAAACCGCGCAACCGTGTCCTTCAACGACTCGCTCGCCGGGATCTCCTCCTTGCCGAGCGACGCGTACCGCCGATCCTTGCCGGGCCAGCGCGCGTCGTCCTCGCTCATCGGCGGCGGCGGCACGTCGTAGCTCCGGCGCCAGATCTTCACCTGCGCCTCGCCGTGTTTCGCCACGGTCTCGGCCTTGTCGAGCCCCTGCAGCGCCCCGTACATCCGCTCGTTCAGCCGCCAGTTCTCCTCGACCGGGAGCCACATCCGATCGAGCCCCTCGAGCACGATCCAGAGCGTCTTGATCGCGCGCTTCAGCACCGACGAATACGCCACGTCGAAGTCGAGCCCCTCGGCCGCGATCATCTCTGCCGCGCCGCGGGCCTCAAGGACCCCCTTTTCGCTCAGCGGCACGTCGACCCAACCCGTGAAGCGGTTTTCTTTGTTCCACTGGCTCTCGCCATGACGGAGAAGGACGAGTTTATGCATCGACCCGGGCATGGCGCGCGGCTCATCCGGCGTCAAGCGTGAATCTTCGCCGCGTCGCGTCGATCCCGCTCGCCTTCGGCGCTTTCTTGGACTAACGGGGCCCCCGATGAGCCTCATCGTCCACGCCACCTTCCTTGTCGCCGCGCCCGACCAGCCGGGCCTCGTCGCGCGCCTCGCCGGCTTCTTTTACGGCGCGGGCCTCAACATCGTCGACGCGGGCAACCACACCGACGTCCACGCCGAGGGCGGCCCGCGTTTCTTCATGCGTATGGTCGTCGACGTCTCGGGCCTCTCCGCCCCCGCCGCGAGCCAGGCGCTCGGCGGATCCTCGACCCGCGCGGCCCTGGAGAGAGCCTTCGCCGACCTCGCCCAGACCCTCTCGGCCACGTGGTCGGTCCGCTACGGCGATCAGATCCAGCGCGTCGCCATCCTCGTCACGAAGGATCCCGCGTGTCTCTACGATCTCGTGCTCCGGCAACGCTCGGGCGAATTGCCCTGCGAGATCCCGCTCATTCTCTCCAACCACCCCACGCTCGAGCCCGTCGCCGAGAGCTTCCGTATCCCGTTTTTCTGCCTGCCCGTCACGGCCGACACGAAACGGGACCAGGAAAAACGTATCCTCGAGCTCTGCCGGCGCCACCACGTGGATCTCGTCGTGCTCGCCCGGTACATGCAGGTCCTCACCGAGGATTTCCTCACCGAGGCGCCGCCGGTCATCAACATCCACCACGGCTTCTTGCCGGCATTCCAGGGCGCCAAACCGTATCACCAGGCCCACGCGCGTGGCGTCAAGATGATCGGCGCGAC
>JANMGF010001075.1:0-7051 GCA_031374535.1 Polyangium sp. (in: bacteria) | reverse complement strand
CGCCACGGCCTGACTTTCCCCGCCTCCCGCCCCCTCCCTCCCACGCCGGCTTTCTCGTGAGCCGAGCCACAGCCTGAGCGGCCCTGCCAAACGGCGCCGCTTTCTTGGCCATTTTCTCATTCTCTGCATACCTGCACGCGTGCGCAGAGGCGCATCGGTTCCGGGTCCCCGACGCACGCGTTGGTCAATCCAGATCCCACCACCTCTTCCCACCGAAGCCTGGATCGCGCCCTTGGCGCGCGGGTTCGTCGCGTCAGGGTTGGTCTGGAAAGGTAGGAGAGGGGAGGATTCCTACCTTCCTTGGGATCCACCAAACTCCACAAAAAATGCAAACTGTTGACACCCAAGAGCCCTCTCCGTAGCGTGGCGGAGCCCGGTGGGAGAAAGTGGCAAAGATGCCCATGACCCGCAGGGTACCTCCGGCGCGGGTCAAGCGTCTGGCCGGTAGGCGAGCGGAGCCGACGCGGTGGGAACCATGTTTCGCGGTCATTTCGAGCATGCGATCGACGCGAAAGGGCGGACCAGCCTGCCTGCGCGCTTTCGTGACGTGCTCGATGCGCCCCGGGGTTTGGGGCAGAGGGCGCCGTCAGGCGACCCGGAGCCCCAAGCGTCGACCAACGAGGTTTGCTTGATCCTGACGCCGGCCCTGTTCGACCCCTGCGTGCACGTCTACCCGCTCGGCGCCTGGGAGGAGCTCGAGGCCAAGATCGCGGCGCTCCCGCAGTTCGAGCCGAACGTGGTTGCGTTTCGCCGGAAGTACCTGTCGGCCGCGGTCGAATGCGAGCTCGACAAACAAGGCCGGATCCTCGTCCCGCCGTCGCTGCGCGAGCACGCGGACCTGCAGAAGGACGTGCTCTGGGCCGGCATGGGCGCGACGGCCGAGCTCTGGTCGAAGGAGCGGTGGAAGGCCGCGCAAACGATGAGCGACTCCGAGCTCGCGAGCTTCAAGGCCGCGATCGCGGAGCAGTTCCGCCTATGAACGTGGTGAACGTCGTCCCGATGCGAGAAGAAGCCCCGCCCCCCGAGCCCACCAAGGCGCCTCATGTGACGGTCCTCCGTCGCGAGGTGGTGCAGGCGCTCGCGCCCACGCCCGAGGGGGTCTACGTGGACGCGACGGTCGGCGCAGGCGGGCACGCGGAGGCGATCCTCGAAGGAGCGCCCGGATGCCGGCTCATCGGGATCGACAGGGACGAGACGGCGCTCGCGCTCGCGAAGGAGAGGCTCGCGCCGTTCGGCGATCGGGTGACGCTTTTGCACGGGCGGTTCTCGGAGATCGAGGCGCTGCTCGAGCGGACCTTCGTGGGGCCGGTGGACGGGCTCGTCGCGGATGTGGGCGTGTCGTCGATGCAGATCGATGACGCGGCGCGCGGGATGAGTTTTCGCGCGGAAGGGCCGATCGACATGCGGATGGATCCGTCGTCGGGGGAGACGGCGCTCGATCTGATCGAGCGGCTCGACGACGACGAGCTGGCGAACGTGATCTACCACTACGGCGAGGAACGACGGTCCAGGCGGGTGGCGCGCTGCATCAAGCAGGCGTTCGAGAACGGGGAGCTGAAGACGACGCTCGATCTACGCCGCGCGGTGGTGCGTGCTGTCGGGCCGTCACGCGTGGGCGGCGTGGATCCGGCGACGCGAACGTTTCAGGCGTTGCGGATCGCGGTGAACGGGGAGCTCGAGGAGCTGGAGGCGTTCCTCCGCGCGGCGACGCGGGTCGTGAAGAGCGACGGCATCGTGGCGGTGATCTCGTTCCACTCGCTGGAGGATCGGATCGTCAAGCATGCGCTTCGCGAGAGGAGCGTGTGGGAGCCTCTCTGGAAGAAGCCCCTCGTGGCGACCGATGAAGAGGTCGCGCTGAACCCGCGCGCGAGGAGCGCGAAGCTGCGTGCGGCGCGGCGGGTCGTGCTGGCCGACGGGATGGGGGAAGGGGAGCACTTCGCGTGAATGAGCGCCTGAAGCAGCGGCCTTTTCTGGCGCTCTGGTCCCTCGCGGTCGTGGCGAGCGTGGCGGCGTTCGTCGTGCACCTCGGGCTGCGCGGGAAGATCGTGGACCTCGGGTACAAGCTCGGTCGCGCGCGCGCCGAGCAAGGGCGTCTGCGCGAGGTGAAGCGCGTGCTTTCGCTCGAGGCTTCGAGTTACGAGACGCCGCAACGCGTCGAGATGGTCGCGCGCACGCTGCTTGGCATGACGCCGCCGCCGCCCGAGCGGGTGATCCCGGTGCGGTGGGTGGTGAAGATTCAAGACGATCCGACGCCGGACGAGGCCGCGGCCGGGACGAGCCCCGAAGTGGCACCTCCGGGGGAGGTGAAGCCGTGAAGAACCTCGATCCCAAGCGCGCTCGCTGGATCCGCATTCGCATGGGGATCCTGTGCGGGATGATGGGCCTCGGGCTCGGCGTGATCGTGTCGGGCGCGCATCGCATCCAGGTGCAGGACGGCCAGGACTGGTACGACCTCGCCGAGCGGCAGAGGCAGCGGCGCCTGCACGTCACGCCCAAGCGCGGCACGATTTACGACCGCAACGGCGCGTCGCTCGCGGAGAGCGTCGAGGTCCCCAGCATCTCGCTCGACGCGGTCGAGCTTTTGCGTGGCATCGAGGACCGCTACCTGCCGATGCGGATCCAGCAGTACGGCGAGCGTATCGCGCAGGCGCTCCACATGCCGCCCGAGGACGTCGTCGAGAAGATCAGCCGGCGAAGGCGCTTCGTCTGGGTGAAGCGTCGCGTCTCGGAGGCCGAGGTCGCGGCCGTGCGCGGGCTCGGCGACAAGAACCAGCGCTACCCGCTGCGTGGGCTCACGATCGAGGGCGAGGGGCATCGGTTTTACCCGAACCGCGAGCTCGGTGGCCCGCTCATCGGGTTCGTCTCGCCCGACGGCGAGGGGCGCGAGGGTCTCGAGCTTTCGCTCGATCACGAGCTGCGCGGCAAGAGCTCCGAGGTGCGAGGTCTCCGCGATCGATCGGGCCGCCTGATCTTCTCCGAGGGCATCGAGGACGAGGCTGCGCTCGCAGGGCACAACGTTTTTCTCACGATCGACAAGGGGATCCAGTTCACCGCCGAGCGCGAGCTTTCGGCCGCGATGACGACCTACGAGGCCACGGGCGGCGCGGTCATCGTCGCGGATCCGAGCACGGGCGAGATCCTCGCGATGGCGAGCGCGCCTGGCTACAACCCGAACGACTACGGGACCGCCGACCCCGACGCGCGCCGAAACCGCGGCATCGTCGATCGCTTCGAGCCTGGCTCGACGATGAAGATCTTCTCGATCGGCACCGCGCTCGCCGCGCGCAGCGTGAGCCCCACCGCCTCGATCTATTGCGAGGAGGGGCATATGGCGATCGACAACGTCGTCATCCACGACACGCACCCGGCGAAGTGGTTGACGGTGACGCAGATCCTCAGTTTGTCCTCGAACATCGGGACGGCGAAGATCGCGCTTGGGCTCGGCGAACAGCGGCTTTACGAGGGGTTTCGCCGGTTCGGCTTCGGCGACACGACGGGCATCCCGTTCCCGGGCGAGAGCACGGGTGTGCTTCGTCCGCGCAGCCGTCCGTGGGTCTCGGTGGAGACGGCGGCGGCGTCGTTCGGTCAGGGCATCAGCATCACGACGTTGCAGCTCACGATGGCGATGGCGGCGATCGCGAACGGCGGCAAGCTGCTCGATCCCGTGCTGATCAAGCGCGTCACGGACGGCGGCGGCACGGTGCTCTCGGACGCGCAGCCACGCGTGCGGCGCGAGGCGGTGCAGGCCCAGACCGCGAAGCTCATGTCGGAGATGCTCGTCGCGGTCACCGAGGGGGACGGTACGGGCGTCGAGGCTGCGATTCCAGGCTTTCGCGTGGCCGGGAAGACCGCGACGGCGCAGAAGATCGACCCGGCGACGGGGAAGTATACGGACACGCACTACGTCGCCTCGTTCGTCGGGTTCGTACCGGCGGACAAGCCGCGGCTGGTGATCGCGGTCGTGCTCGACGAGCCGATGGGCGGCACCTACGCGGGTGGATCCGTCGCGGCGCCGGTCTTCCGTCGCATCGGCGAGATGGCGCTGCGTTACCTCGGTGTCACACCTCGCGGCAGCGTACCCATGAAGCTTAGCGAGGTTTCGGATCGAGCGAAGGTCGGGGATCCGGCGACGAACACGTACCAGGTCCTGACGGAGGTGCGGACGGCCGCGGCTCCGATCACGGCCGGCGTCGTGACGCCGTCGGCGCCCATGAAAAGCGGCGAGACACGCGTGCCGGATCTGACGGGGCAACCCGTGCGGGAGGCGCTGCGTGCGGCGACGGCGGCGGGCCTCTCGCCCACGGCGTTCGGCACGGGCCGCCTCGCGCGGGTCGAGCCGGCGGCGGGCACGGTGCTCCCCAAGGGTTCGCCGGTGAAGCTCTTCTTCGAGCCCTCGTCATGACGAACGAAGAGCTGCTCCATCCGCGCGAGAAGGGCGACGGCGCGCCGCCTTCGTGCAAACGCGCCAAGCTCGGGAGGCGCATAGGCGATCTCGTGAACGAGATCCCGGGCGCGACCTTGGTCTCGGGAGATCCCGAGGCCTTCGTCACGGGCGTGCACCACGACTCGCGCCGCGTCTCGTCGGGGGATCTGTTCGTCGCCCGGCCGGGCGCGCGCACGAGCGGCGAGCGGTTCGTCGCGGATGCGATCGAGCGCGGGGCGAAGGGGGTGCTCGCGCAACGCGGCGCGTCCGTCGAGACGAACGGGGCGGCGCGGATCGAGGCCGAGGACGTGGCGAGCGCGCTCGCGTACGCGTCGGCGGCGGTGTACGGGCATCCGACGTTCGCGCTCGAGGTCGTGGGTGTCACCGGGACGAACGGCAAGACCACGACGACGCACCTCGTGCAGACCTGCCTCGCGGCGACGGGACATCGCGCGGGGATCGTGGGCACGCTCGGGTATCGCTTCGGCGACGTCGACCTCGCCGCGACACACACGAGCCCCGAGGCCGACGAGCTCGCGCGGATCGCGGCGGCGATGCACCTGCGCGGCGCGACGCACCTCGTGATGGAAGTCTCGAGCATCGCGCTCGCGGCGCGCCGCGTGGAGGCCGTACGTTTCCGCGTCGCGGCCTTCCTGAACCTCACGCAGGATCACCTCGACTACCACGGCACGATGGAGACCTACGCGGAGGCGAAAGCGCGCCTCTTCGTGGACCTCGGCCCGGGCGCGGCGGCGATCAACGTCGACGATCCGTTTGGCCCCGATCTCGTCCGTCGCCTCGCGCCGGGTGGGATCGGTGGTCCCAAGGCCGCCACGATCGCGCGGTTCTCGACGAAGCCGGGCGCCACGGTCGAGGAGGCCGACATCGCGCCGATCACGGTCACGTACACGGCCGCGGGCATCTCGCTCGTGGCGCGTACGCCTGCCGGCGAGATCACGATCACCTCGCCGCTCGTCGGCGCGCACAACGTGCAGAACCTGCTGGCGACCGTGGCGATCTGCTGGCTGCTCGACGTCGACCTGAAGGACGCGGCGGCGGCCCTGTCGGGTCCGGTCCGTGTGCCGGGGCGGCTCGAGCGTTGTGATGATCCGGCGCGGGACGACGTCATCGTGCTCGTCGACTACGCACACACGCCCGACGCGCTCGATCGTGTGCTCCAGAGCGTACGTGCCTTCGGGCAAGGGCGCGTGTTTTGCGTCTTCGGCTGCGGCGGCGACCGGGATCCGAAGAAGCGCCCGCTCATGGGAGAGGCCGTGGCGCGGGGCGCGGACGAAGCGATCGTCACGAACGACAACCCGCGCAGCGAAGATCCTCGTGCCATCGCAGAGGCGATCCTGCCGGGGCTCGCGGGGGGCCGGGCGATCGTGCACGTCGAGCTCGATCGGGCGAAGGCCATCGAACGAGCCGTCCTCGAAGCCATGCCGGGCGACGTCGTGCTCGTCGCGGGGAAGGGCCATGAGCCGTACCAGATCATGGGAAGCGTGACGCTTCCGTTCGACGATCGTGTCGAGGCCGAGCGTGCCCTCGCGTTGCGTCGATCGACGCGGGGAGGGGCCTAGATGGGCACGCCGATCCCCACGAACCAGGCTTACTTCCAGGCCACGGATCTCATCCAGATCATCGAGGGCGAGCTTCTCTACGACCAGAGCCTCTTTTTGCTCGGCTCGGTGCGGGGCGTGTCGACGGACACGCGCACGATCGAGCCGGACGGGCTCTTCGTGGCGCTGAAGGGTGCGTCCTACGACGGGCACGACTACCTCGCGCAGGCCGCCGAAAAGGGCGCGCGCGCGGCGCTCGTGGAGCGGCCGGTCGAGGCGCCTCCAGGGCTCCGCCTGTTCCGGGTCCCGTCGACGCTCGATGCGCTCGGCGCGCTCGCGCGTGCCCACGTCGCGCGGTGGCGCTCGCATGGGAACGGCGACCGCAAGATCATCGCGATCACGGGTTCGGCCGGCAAAACCACGACGCGCTCGGCGACGGCCGCGCTCCTCGAACGGCTCTTCCCCGACGCGGTGCACGCGACGCGGGGCAACTTGAACAACCGCGTCGGCATGCCGATGGTGCTGCTCGGGCTCGAAAACCATCACCGGTACGCGGTCGTCGAGATGGGCATGAACCAGCCCGGCGAGATCGAGATCCTCGCCGGGATGTGCCAGCCGGATGCGGGCATCGTGACGCTCGTCGCGGCCGCGCACGTGGAAGGCGTGGGCTCGATCGAGGGCGTCGCGCGGGAAAAGGGAGCGCTCTTTCGTGCTCTTTCCCCGAGCGGGATCGCGGCCGGCAACGGCGACGATGCGCGTGTCATGGCCGAGATGGACGTTTCCCCCGCCGCGCGCCGCGTCCGATACGGCGTGGGTGACGGGCTCGATCTACGCATCGCCGCTCGTCACCCGGAGACCTTCGCGTCTTCGCACGTCACGCTCGCGCGCCGCGACGGCTCCGCGTTCTGGTTCCGGACCCCGTTCCTCGGCGAGGCCGGCGCCTACGCCTGCGCCGCGGCCGTGGCCACCGTCGAGGCCCTCACGGGCGTGCAGGTGACCTCGCCGATCGCCGAAGAAGCCTTCGCCCTCGCCGACGTGGGTGGCGGCGGCGGTCGCCTCGTCCCGCGTG